>JBLNEJ010000184.1:0-10687 GCA_050262535.1 Clostridia bacterium | reverse complement strand
TTAATTTGCAAAATAACCTGGTCGTTGGCATGGAAGCGCTCATCCGCTGGCAGCACCCGACAAAGGGAAGAATCTCGCCTGCGGCGTTCATCCCGTTGGCGGAAGAAACCGATCTGATCGTTCAAATTGACCGGTATGTGCTGAAAATGGCGTGCAGACAAGCGAAGCAATGGCAGGAGGCTGGCTATCCACCGTTGCGCTTGGCAGTCAACGTATCGGCACGGCATTTTCAACAGAGCAATTTGGTAGAGACCGTGGCAACAACCCTGGAGGAAACGGGATTGCAGGGCGAGTTTCTGGAGTTGGAAATTACGGAGAGCACCACGATGTCGGATGCGGAGGCGGCGATTTCCACAATCCGTCGATTAAAGGAATTAGGCGTACATATTGCAATTGATGATTTTGGCACAGGGTATTCATCGCTCAGCTATCTAAAGAAGTTCCCGATCGATACGTTAAAAATCGATCAGTCCTTCGTGCGGGAAATATCCGTTGATTGGGATGATGCAGCAATCGTCTCGTATATCATATCACTGGGGCACAGTTTGCAGTTGAACGTCATTGCCGAAGGGGTCGAAACCGAGGAGCAGCGCAGATTCCTTGAGGCGGGCAAGTGCAACGAAATGCAAGGCTATTTGTTTAGCCCTCCAGTTACACCGGACCAATTTGAAATGATCTTGCAGGAAAACAGGGCAAAGACATATGGGAACTTGTGATACCCTGATCAAAAAGAGGACCGTCGGCAATGCTTGCGACGGTCCTCTCCTCATTTGTGTTAGCCCAAATGCTTTTTGTACATCCACAGGACGCCGCTCTTCATCACCCGCGGCATTTGGCCGACGAGAGAAAGCTTGCCCATGACGCCGAAGCCTTCTTTTTTCCCCAGCGAACCAAGCGTTCCCTTCAGCTTGATCTTGGGAAGGCTGGACGGATAGGGTTCGCCGCGCATATCCTTTTTCAAGGTGAGGGCGATTTGCTCCCCTTGCCCTTCCGCTAACTGCGCGCTCGGTGCCTGAGGCAGGCTGGCACAGTCGCCGACGACATACACGTTGGTATGGTTTGGCAGTTGGTTGTATTGGTTCAGGATCGCACGACCGCTTCCATCCTTTTCGACCGGAAGATTGCGGACGATGCGGTTCGCCTGAATGCCGGCTGTCCAGACGATCACGTCGCTGAACACCTGTTGGTCGTGATTGAACACCACGCCTGGTTCCACACGATTGACCTGTGCGTGCGAAATGAGTTGCACTTCATGCTCGACGAACCATTGCGATGCATAGCTTTGCAGCTTTTTCGGGAACGGGCTCAGGATGCTTTCGCCACGGTCCAGAATGCGAATATTCAAGTCAGGACGGCTTTCACGCAGTTCTGAAGCAATCTCCACACCGCTTAATCCGCCGCCGACAATGGTTACATGTCCATATGGATTTACATTGTTGATGGCAGCATATGTGTTGCGTGTTGCATTCATCGTTTGGATCGAGTGGGTGAATTGATCTGCGCCCGGAATGTCGTGATAACGGTCTTCACAGCCCAAACCGATGACGAGCCAATCATACTCAAGGGTGTCACCATTGAAAAAATGAACGAGCTGCTGTTCCAGATCGATGTTGCTCACTTCACCAAACTTGTGGGTAAGCCGTGAATCAACCGGGAAAGCGACCCGCACGTGCATCTCCGGTTCAGTTCCGGCTGCCAGTGCATAATACTCTGTTTTCAGACCATGAAAGGGCATGCGATCTACCAGCGTAATGAAAACATCGTCCGGTAAATCCGGGGTGAGCATGCGTTCGAGTATTCGGAGTCCCCCGTAACCTCCGCCAAGGATAACGAGACGTTTCATAGGAAGTATGATCCTTTCTGTTACTCCATGTATTTGTTCTTTTTTCTCTATCCAATCTATTTTTAGTCGGATTTTGTCAAAAAAGCAAGCATAATCTTTTTCCCACATCTTCCACGCTGGATTTTTACGAAGATAGCTGTACAATAAGGATGAAGAAACCGGCATCGTTCGGATTTGGGAAAGACAGGTGATAGCAGATGAGACCGATCGTAGAATTTTGCAATAGCAATGTTTCCTCCTACGCCAAGCAGGTGGTTCACATATTGGAACAAAATCCGGACATCGATGTGATGGAGTATGGGTGCCTTGGTCACTGCGGCGAATGCTATATGGAGCCATTCGCTTTGGTTGACGGTGAATTTGTCAGTGCGCCGACAGCCGACGAATTGCTGGCCAAGATCAACGAAATGCTTCGCCGTGCAGAGGAAGCACCGGAAAAGGACTTTCCCTTTTAAAAGGAAAGTCCTTTTTGCTGCATACGATTCGTATGGATTAGTATTCCTTGATTACGTTGTAGAATGTATCGCGCTCCAACGCTTTTTTGCCAGCACCTTGCACGAGCCAGACAAGCTCTTCAACGGTCAACCCCGCTTGGGTGAGTGCCCCTGCCGCATGGCTAATGCGCTCTTCCACGAGTGTGCCATGCACGTCAGAGGAACCCATTGTAAGAGCGATTTGGGTCAATTGTGTACCGATGTTGATAAAGTACGCTTTCATATGCTGGACGTTATCGAGCATCAAACGGCTGATGGCCATCGTTTTCAAATCGTCGAAGGCAGAGGTGCGTCGCTTGATGCCTGCCGATGCTTTCATCGGCTGTATCGCGAGTGGGATAAACACCATGAAACCGTTTGTTTGGTCCTGCAGTTCACGGACGCGCAGCATGTGGATCACGCGCTCCTCGAACGTTTCGATGGAACCGTACAGCATGGTAGCGTGTGTTTTCAAGCCCAGCTCATGTGCTGTTTGGTGGGCGCGGAGCCAGTCGTCCGTGCTTGCTTTTTCCGGGCTCATTTTTTCACGATAGCGCTCGGTGAGGATCTCTGCGCCGCCGCCTGGCATGGTATCCAGACCGGCTTTGATCAGTTCCTGAAGCACTTCACGGAAGCTGAGGCCAGCGATGCGAGAAAAGAATTCGATCTCGGCACCTGTGTACGCCTTGATGGCTACCTGCGGATACGCTTTTTTCAGCGTACGAACCGTGTCGAGGTAGTAATCGAACTTCTGGTGCTGGTTGTGACCGCCAACAATGTGGAATTCCCGAATGCCGCTGGTAAAGCGGGAACCGACGTAATGCAGCAGCTCATCCATGCTCATCGTATAGGCGCCTTCCTCGTCAATGTCACGACGGAATGCGCAGAAGCGGCAGTTGGCTTCGCAGACGTTGGTTGGGTTAATATACATGTTTTGGACAAAATAAACATTGTCCCCGTTTTTTTGCTGATTGACGTGATTGGCAAGCTGACCGATGGTAAGCAGGTCATTGGAGTTAAACAACGTCACGCCGTCTTCCAGCGTCAGCCGTTCCCCGTGAATTACCTTTTCGGTGATGGCTGCCAAAGATTTGTCTTGTGTCGCAAGCCCAAGGATGTTCACGTATTGCTCCCTCCTTTTCGTCCCTTCTTTATATGGGTATGTGTGGATCGAATGGGGCACATCGTGGTGTGCCGTTCCTTTTGCGTAAGCACCGATTATTGCAAAGACTATCTTATTATAAGACTGTTTTAGGAAGTGAACAATAAAATTTCATAGGAAAAAGCGAAGAATGGTAATCATTTACATATTTCGGCACATACTCTCGTAATTCTCTAGAAAATTTTTCTGCCGATTGGTAATTTATGTTTGAAACTATCATTAAATTCCTGTAGAATGAAGAAAAGTTAACTTCATATCATAAGTAGGAGGAGATTATGATGCGGGAAATTTTGCTCGAAAAAATCGAACTCCTTCGACAGCAAATGGTTAAATTGGGTTTGGAATGTGGGTTGGATCATCCAGATGTGTTGGAATGCAGCAAGCAGATCGATCGACTTCACAATGAACTACTCCAGATGGATCATGGCTCGTCTAAGGAGATGAACGGAAAGGCTTTACATACAAAGCCTTATCGATTTTATATATTGGAAAACAAAGTGAATTTCGCATGAAAAGAGAGGGGATAGCCCCTCCTTTCTTTTTTGGTTGACATGGAATCTGTTTGAATTCCACACGGTTGTGCAGCTTTCAATCCTATTCAAAAAAACAAGCCTGTTGTAAAATCAAAGGAAAAGCCCGTGTCCCGATGGGGAATCGGGCATTTTTGCGCGAGGACTGTTGAAAGTCATTTTTTCTATTTTTCACAAGGGAGGCCAATCCGATGAAAATCAGCAAAGGGAATGCCGAACATTACATTTGGGGCAGTCTGTGCGATGGCTGGCATTTGGTCAAGCAGCCTGAACTTAGCATCATCCATGAGCGGATGCCGCACGGTACAAGTGAAGTCCGTCACTATCATGAGCAAGCCCGACAGTTTTTCTTTGTCCTGTCCGGAACGGCAACGATCGAGGTCAACGGGGAGGAGATTCAGCTTGGCGTGCACGAAGGGGTCGAGATTCCTCCGCATGTCCCGCATCAGATGATGAACAAGAGCGGAGCAGACGTGGAATTTCTCGTCATCTCCAATCCTACCAGCAAAGGCGATCGAGTAAATGCCTAATAGGCTCGCTTTACATCATTTGGATAGTCGGAACCTTGTTGCGTATTCACTTTCTTAGTATACTAAAGAAGAAAAGTAAGTAACTTAGGGGAGGGATATACCATGATTACATTGACTGAACAAGCTAGCTCCAAGGTGAAAGAATTGCTGGCTGCCGAGAACAATCCGAGCATCTTCTTGCGTGTCGGCGTGAAACCGGGCGGATGCAGCGGCTTCTCCTATGGCATGGGCTTCGATGATACGGTCAAGGAAGGCGACCACACAATCGAACAGCAAGGCATTAAAGTGGTGGTTGATGCGGAAAGCTTTGAATTTATAGATGGATTGGAAATTGACTACAAGGAATCGATGATGGGCGGCGGCTTCACCATGAACAACCCGAACGCGGTTGCAAGCTGCGGCTGTGGCGCTTCGTTCAAGACGGCGAAGGCAGAGGGAAAAGCGGAGAAGTGTGACTAAGCGAATCGTGCAAACCCCAGTTGGTTATGTGATGGATTATTTTCATTACATGGCCATCTGGGGTTTTTTGTTTGCTCAATTCAAGCTTTTTCCCAGAAATTTGGCAAGATAGTTGCATACATATTCAATGGAACAGCAGACAGCCATTTCGAAGGAGGGCGTACACATGGAAAACAAGATCATGGTGATAGGTGCCGGGCTGATGGGGGCTGGCATCGCACAGGTTGCCGCAAAAGCCGGGTATGACGTCGTGCTTGTCGACCGTACTGAATCGGACTTGCTCAAAGCCAGACAGCAAATCGAGAAAAGTATTGCTTTGCTAACCAAAAAAGGCGTCTATTTGCCGCAGGATGGCCTGGAGCTGATGGAACGGCTTCATTTTACGGCGAACATGCAAGATGGCAAGCAGGCAGGGCTGGTCATTGAAGCGGTCCCGGAAAAAATGCAGATCAAACAAGCCGTTTTTCGCGATCTGGACGAACTGATGCCAGCGGGAACGATTCTTGCCAGCAACACGTCGTCCTTGTCCATCGCAATGATCGGCGCGGCAACCCGAAGACCGGAGCATGTCATCGGCATGCATTTTTTCAGCCCGGTGCCTGTGATGAAGCTCCTGGAGCTCATTCGCTCCATCCGCACCTCGGACGAAACGCTGCAGGTTGCCCGGGAAGCAGGGGAACGAATGGGCAAGCACATGATTGTGGCCCAGGATTACCCTGGTTTTACTGTAAACCGCTTGTTGGTTCCGATGATGAACGAGGCCGCGTATCTGGTGATGGAAGGCAACGACCCGGAAGAAATCGACAAGGGCATGGTGTATGGAGCCAACCATCCGCTCGGCCCTTTGCGGCTTGCTGACAATGTAGGAATCGATGTGCTGCTGTTTACGCTCGAAAGCTTGTACGAGGGCTTCAACGACTCCAAATATCGGCCATGCCCGTTGCTCAAACGGATGGTCGAGGCCGGTCTGCTCGGGAAAAAGTCAGGACGCGGCTTTTACACGTATTCGTAGCAGGAAAAGTGCATGCGGCGAGAGAATCAGGCTAGATAAACAGGAATCCGATGCGCGCCAAAAACATGCCACTATGTATCAAAAAAACGGAAAGGCAGGGATGTGCAGTGAAAGATGTGTTCATCGTATCAGCGGTTCGAACAGCAATCGGGCGGTTTGGCGGAAGCCTGCTGCCATATTCGTCGTCACAGCTGGGCGGGTTCGTCATCAAAGCCGCAGTCACACAAGCAGGAATTGACCCAGCCAAGGTCGACGAAGTCATCATCGGCAACGTATTCCAGGCAGGCGGAAAAGGCAACCCAGCTCGTCAAGCAGCGCTGCTGGCTCAACTTCCCGTCGAGGTTCCCGCAATGACGATCAACAAGCAATGTGCATCCGGGATGCGCTCGCTTTCGCTCGCCTACCAGCAAATCGCTTCGGGTGAGTCGGACATGATCGTGGCAGGCGGGACTGAGAGCATGAGCAATGTGCCGCATCTGCTGCTTGACGCACGGTGGGGCAAAAAGCTGGGCGGTCTGCAGGCGGTAGACGGCATGCTCCACGACGGACTACATTGTGCCATCGAAGGCTACCACATGGGAATGACGGCGGAAAACCTCGCGAAGCAATACGCGATTACGCGGGAGGAGCAGGACCAGTTCGCTCTGGAAAGTCAGCAAAAGGCGTTGCAGGCAATTCAGGAAGGGCTGTTTGAGCGGGAAATCATTCCTGTCCCGATCCGTACAAAAAAAGGCGCGGACGAATTCAAGGTCGATGAGCATCCGCAAGTGACGGATCTGGAACGGTTGGAACGGCTGAAGCCCGCGTTTTTGCCTGACGGGGGGACGGTGACGGCGGGCAACAGCTCAGGACTCAACGATGGGGCAGCCGCACTTGTTCTGGTATCGGAAGAGAAGCTGAACGAGTGGGGGCTGAAGCCGTTGGCCCGCATCCGCTCCGCAGCATCGGCGGCCGTTCATCCCTCGATCATGGGAATCGGTCCGGTGCCAGCCACGCAGAAGGCATTGGCAAAGGCTGGTCTGGGCATCGACCAGATCGATCTGATCGAATTGAATGAAGCATTCGCGGCCCAGGCAATCGCCGTGATCAAAGACCTTGAGCTTGATCCGGCCAAGGTGAACGTAAACGGCGGCGCAATCGCCCTTGGGCATCCGGTTGGCTGCTCGGGCGCCCGCGTTGTCGTGACACTCGTCCATGAGCTGATTCGCCGGCAAAAGTCGCTCGGTCTGGCTACGCTCTGCATCGGTGGCGGCCAAGGGACAGCGCTGATTGTGGAGCGCGTATAACCGGAATAACTGGCACATCACATCAAAAACCGTTCTGGCTGCCGATAGCCAGGACGGTTTTTTGGTATGATTCGAACTCACGATAACCGTACTATCCCGTTGCCAACAAGCAGCGGCACGACGGGAAGAATCCCCGGCAGGGCTGCGTACGGAATCGATTCGGCATACCCGAGCTTTTTCAGTAGCGCACCAGTATTCGAGCCTGCCAACGCATGCTCAAGCTCGTGTGATCGCTGGGCAAAAACATCGGCAGCCGCCTGTGCTGCATCGGTCAGTGACCAGTGATGCGGCCGCAGCCGAAGCAATTCGCTGATGACATAGCCGGCGCCGAGAAAATCCTCCAGCGCAAAGCGCTCCTCCGACCCGGCGCAGACAATCAGGACGGAGTGCTGCTGATCGGCCTCCGCAATCTGCCTGGCGACTGCCGCTCCGTTGATCAGCGAAGCGGTGTACACCTCCTTGGCAAGCGATGAACGACGAATCGCTACCGTTCCGTTGGTGGTGGCATAGATCAGCGTTTTGCCTGCCAGGTTGCACTGGATGAGCGAAAACGGGTCAGGATGGCAGAAGCCGGGATACGGATAGCCCCCTTTTTCGCCAGAGAGGATGAAGGAGCCCTCGAGAAAATCAGCAGCCAATGCGAGAGCCTCCTTGCGATCAAGAGCGGGAATGACTTGTTTCACCCCATGATGTAGCGCGGTTGCAATTGTAGTCGTAGCCAGCAGCACATCGATGATGATCGCTGTGCAATGAGTCAACTTTTCAGGAACAATTTCTTCCTTGCGGGTCAGGACATGGATGGTTCTCATCTACAGCAGCTCCCTATGCATTGCCCGATGTGCCTGCTGCATGAAGGTGACGACTCCCGCATTCAATGTGGAGAACCGTTCATCCTGCGCTTGCCCGTGTTTCCAACGAGCGTAGAGCTGCTGCAAAATCACTCCCACCTTGTAAAAAGCAAACGCCAGGTAATAATGCATCGAATCGAGATTGCGCCCGCTTTTTTCTGCGTACAGCTGGGCGAATTCACGTCGTGAGAGGAAGCCGGGGAGCGTGGTGACCGAGGTAAGACCGGTAAATGCCTCACCCTGCTCAGTCCAATATGCCAGCGTGGAGCCGAGGTCGGTGAGCGGGTCTCCGCTCGTGCACATTTCCCAATCAAAAACGGCGACCGCTTCTCGGGGATCGTCCATGGAGAGCATCATGTTGTTCAGCTTGAAATCATTGTGGACGATCGTGGGAGCAGGCGAAGCAGGCAAATGGGCAAGCAGCCATTGCTCAATCTCACGGGTTACGCCGATTTCGTCTGTCTGCGACTGATGGTATCGCTTGATCCAGCTGTGCACCTGCCTTTCCAGATAGCCTTCCGGTCGCCCGATCTCGCTCAGTCCGGTCTTCTCAAGGTCGATCTCGTGAAGCTGAACAAGCGTGCTGACCACGGTGTGCGAGATGAGACGGCCGACATCCGGGATCGCTTCGTATTGGGACGGCAGACAATCGTCCAGCACAACGCCAACCTTTCGTTCCATCACATAAAACGGACGAGCCATGACGGCGGGATCGTTTCCGAGAAAATACGGCATCGGTGCCAACGGAAAGACGGGATGCAGTTTCTGCAAAATGTGATACTCCCGCTCCATGTCATGCGCCTTGGGCGGAATCGGGCCAAGCGGCGGACAGCGCAATACCGCTTCCCATTCGCCGATGCGAATCGCAAACGTCAGATTGGAATAACCGGCAGAGAAGGGGCGCACCTGCATCGGTTCTGCGGGTAGCCCGCTCAATTGGGAGCGGATGTAAGATTCGATCTGTTCCCAATTCAACTGTGAGTTATGGGTCATCCCCAATCACCTCCGGCTTTGGAATGCCTTCAAAATCTGCTTGGCCACGACCATCCGATGCACTTCATCAGGGCCATCATAAATGCGTGCCGCCCGTGCCTCCCGATAGAAGCCCTCCAGCGGCGTATCGCCTGTAATGCCGAGAGCCCCATGTACCTGGATCGCCCGGTCGATGACGTCGTGCAGCACCTTTGCCCCGAAAAACTTGATCAGCGAAATTTCCTTCCGCGCCTGGTCGCCCTGGTCCATTTTCCAGGCAGCGTGCAACGTCATCAATCGTGCTGCCTCAATTTCGGCGGCAGAATCGGCAATGAAATTTTGAATGGTCTGAAACTCGCTCAGCTTTTTACCCCGTGTCTCCCGCTTGGAGGCATAGTCCAGCATCAGCTCAAAACTGCGCTGTGCCACGCCAATCCAGCGCATCGCATGCGTAATCCGGCCGGGGCCAAGCCGCAGCTGCGCCAGCTTGAAGCCTTCGCCACGCTTGCCGAGCATGTTCTCCTTGGGGATGCGGCAATTGGTGTAGCGAACCTCGCAGTGGCCGCCCGTATAGTGATCGCCCATGATCGGTACCTCGCGAACGATTTCGTAGCCGGGGGTGTCCGCATCGACGAGAAACAGGCTGAACCGTTCGTGCGCGGGAGCATCAGGATCGGTCGCAGCCATCACGATGGAAAAGGATGCGCCAATGGCACCTGTTGTAAACCATTTGTGCGCGTTGATCACCCATTCGTCGCCATCCTCCTCGGCCCGTGCCTGCAGCAATGTCGGGTCGGAACCGGAAACCTCCGGCTCGGTCATCGCGAAGCATGATCGAACATCGCCGTTCGCCAGTGGAATCAAATATTTTTGCCATTGCTCGCGCGTAGCGGCATGAGAAAGAATCTCCCCATTCCCCGCATCGGGAGCCATCGAGCCAAACACGTACGGACCGATTGGACTCCTGCCGATAATTTCCGACAGCAGGCCGAGCGAAACGAACCCCATACCCATGCCACCCGCTTCCTTCGACAGATGGGCAGCCCACAGGCCAAGGTCCTTTACCTTTTGTTGCAGCGGCTTTAGCAGCTCGTCAGGCAAACCGCGGTGCGGGACCATATGCTTTTCGTTTGGATAGACGTACTCATTCATAAATGCTGCCGCTTTTTCCAGCATCGCCTGCTGCTCCGGGGACGGACTGAAATTGTACATGGAAAACCCTCCTTTTTTTGACATAGATTTTGCACGTATTGTGCCAAAACGACGTGAGACAGGAATGCGGGAAAGCCAGCGCGAATACAATCCGAAACTTATTTGCGGCAAAAGGGGGGACTTTATGAACCTGGAACATCATTTGCTGGCGATACTGGAATCGCTTCATGATGCCGTTCTTGTCACGTCCAACGATTCAACCATTACCTATATCAATCGGGCATACTCGCGCAATTTCGGCGTGCCCGCCGACAAAATTATCGGTCGCAAGCTCACCCAGATCGAACCGAAGGCGAGGATGCTGGAGGTGCTGGAAACCGGGGAGGAGCTCATTAATATCTACAGCTATGTCTACTCGCT
>JBLNEJ010000183.1:0-5630 GCA_050262535.1 Clostridia bacterium | reverse complement strand
GGTCCGCAAATGAACGACCGCGATTTTATCAATGACGGCCTGGCGACCTGCAAATATTTGACCGACAGCCTGAATGTGGCGGTACGTGAAGCGAGTCATCAGCAGCTGCATACCGATATGCTGCAGCTTTTGACGGAAACCCACCAAAGTGCGCGCGAGCTGTATGATCTGATGTTTCAAAAAGGCTGGTACAAGCTCGAAGCAGCGGAGCAGCAGAAGCTGCAGCAGGGATATCAGCAATTCAGCGGGTATAGCTCCCAGTTTCCCTATTAAGTGTCTCGCCAAAAAGCAACCTTCCCCAAAGGATGAGGTTGCTTTTTTTCCTGTTGAAGGCACGATCATTCGTTGGTCACTTTCGTCATCCTGCCCCATAGAATAGATTAGGAGGTGTATGGATACAATGGATCAACAGGACATCGAGACGAACAAGGTCATGAGTGCTCTTGCTTACCTGATTTTCTTCATCCCGCTTTTGGCAGCGCGCGAATCCAAGTACGCCATGTATCATGCCAATCAGGGATTGCTGCTGTTTTTGCTTGCGGTTGCCGTCAACCTCATCGGAACCTTGATCCCGTTCATCGGCTGGTTCCTGATCGTACCGTTCGGTAATCTTTTTGTCATGGTCTTAGCAATTATCGGGATTATTAACGCGGTTAACGGCAACGCCAAGCCACTCCCCTTGATCGGCGGCTTTCAGCTGCTCAAATGATCATCATGCCCGTTCACAAAGAAAAGCCGGTCAACATGGCCGGCTTTTCTTTGTGTTACAATCTAGCACGCATTCTCGCGGCATTCTCCCATACATTTAGTAATACCAGGTGTTTTTCGGGAGGGGGCAAGTCGATGGCGATCAAACCGCCTCTCTTGCAGAGAGGAGATACAATCGGGATCGTTACCTTGGGAAGCGCACCAGATCCGCGGGTGATCAATTCCGGGATTTCTTTCTTAATGAACATGGGCTTTGAGGTCGTGCTTGGAAAAAATGTGTATGCCAGGACCGGCTTGGTTGCCGGGACCAATGAAGAGCGTGCAGCCGATTTGATGGGGATGTTTGAGGACAAACGGGTTAAACTGATTTTGCCGACAAGAGGCGGGGTCGGCGTTGCAGGCATTCTTCCCTACCTCGATTTCGAAACCATTTCCCGCAATCCCAAAATCGTAACGGGTTATAGCGACATTACCATTCTCCTTAATGTCTTGTACCAGCTTTCCGATCTGATCACGTTTCAAAGCTTGATGCTGATCGATTTTCGCCCGACGACGCCACCTTATAATTTCGATCAGTTTTTTGCGGCAACATCAACCACGACCGCCCCCCGCCAAATCGTCAATCCGCCGGGAATCCCCCAGGTCAGCCGGGTACCGGGCAATGTAACCGGGGAATTGGTTGGCGGCAATTTGACCTCGTTTGTCGATACGCTTGGCACTCCGTATGAGATTGATACGAAAGGCAAAATACTGCTCATCGAAGAAACACACGAGCCGACAAACAGCGTGTACCGGATGCTGGAGCATTTGATTTTGGCTGGAAAAATGCAGGACTGCATCGGGATTATCATGGGCCAATGCACCAATTGTCCGGTTTCCTACAACACGTCGTATCAGGATTTGATCGATGGCGTGATTGTACCGCTGGGAAAACCGCTGATGACCAATGTGACTACGGCTCACGGCACCTACAAAGCAGCCATGCCGATCGGCGCGAGAGTCAATTTGAATACGAACGAGAATACGTTGACCATTATGGAGCAAACCGTTCGAGCGAGATAGCGTTTTATAACCGCGCAAAAAAACAAGCATCCCACGCCACGATTGATCGTGAAACGGGATGCTTGTTTGTTGCGGTAGTGGAGAGGAGGAAAAGGGAGGAAACGCTCCGGCGGGTGGGACGCTTGCGAGGAGGCATGACTGTCCGGTTCCATTCCGAAAGTGGAACCGCGTCCAAAACATGCGGGCTCGAGGATGATGGACACGTTGGACGCTAAAAGCTGTTCCACTTTCTCCATTCCACCTGGGTAAGCGTCCCAAAGCCTGCTCTTTTTCCTCCCTTTTCCTCACCAGCTTTTGATCTTTGTCAATCTTCATTGGAAGCTCCTCATTGAAGCATCTCTTTTCAAAGCGGTTGCGATTCTCACTGGCACTGCCTCTCCTAGCGCATGTACAAACCCGACGTTCCATGGATGTTCATGACAAATTGCAGGTAGAAACCGCAAATGCTCGCAGGAGAAGCAGGTTTCCAAGCGAGCGACTTTCGGAACCCTGCCCAGCGGAGCAGCGATTCGCGGGAAACAGAAGCGCCAACTTGAACCTGCTACGCTAGCGTCCGCTGCTTTTGGCGTCTTCCCCGCGAATCGTTGCGCAGCGGACAATCTATTCTTCCATGCAGGGTGAAGACCTTAGCGCAGCTGGAAACCTGCTTCTCCCTAGCACCGCAGCCAGCTTATGGGACAAGCCTCTTTCCGCTTATTGCTGCTCGGCCATAGATGCTGTCGTACGAAATTTGATGTACAAAAGCGGCGCGAGTCCGATCAGCGTGGAGATTCCAAAAAATGTGTACGTATGCAAAATTCCGTAATGATCCTTGATGATGCCGCCCATCAGATTGCAAAACATCGATCCAAGGCCAAGACCCATGGAGCTGAACAGCGTCAATGCCGTCACTTGCAGCGAGGATGGCGTGTTTTCACGGACGAACTGAGCCGCCGTCGCTAAATAGAAGCCGACCGACAAGCCCTGAATAAAAAACATGACCAGCACCATTGTCGTCGAAGGGGCGGTCCCGTACCAGAACCAGCGAATCGACGAGGTGACGGCAGCCAGCAGCACAGTCGTCTCCAAACCATAACGTTTGGCAAAATAACCGGCCAGCTTCATGAACGGCGCCTCACTGCCTGCAAACAGCAAAAACGCAAGGCCTACCCCCACAACCGTTCCCCCGATCTGCTCATAGTAGAGTGCAAACCAGGTGTTGTTGGCGTTAATCGGGCCAAACACGAGAAAAGAGCCCATGAGGAACAGCACGAATCGCGGCAATTTGACCAGCTTGCCGATGCCGCGAAAAATACTGCCGCCCCCTTCCTGCGCCCCTTTCTCCACGGTCAACCCACGCAAAAAGAAGAGCGCTCCGAGAGTAGCCAACGCGTAAAAGTAAAAGATTGCATTCGGTCCCCACGCCCTGACCGCATAGCCGGTTATAAATACAGCTACCGCATAGCCGACCGCTCCCCACATTCGCAGGTTGCCAAACTGCATCTTTTGCTTTTTGGCAAAATTAAGCGCCACACTGTCGTTGATCGGGATGATCGCACATTGGAAAATCGAGAATATCGAGAATAGCACCATCGCCCACGCATAGGTTGTCACCTGCGTAAAAAAGAGCGAGATTCCGGCGGATGCAAGCAGCACCAGCATGAGCACCTGCTTGCGAATGTGATACTTGTCGCAAAGCATCCCCCACAGCGGCTGGGCAAAAATCGAGATGATCGGCGTGATCGAGCTGATCGTCCCGATTTGTGTGCCGCTCAAGCCGATGGCGGAATAATATTGGGACAACAGTGGAAAAAGCGCGCCCAACCCATAATAAATGAACACATACAAGCCGCTGATGGTTACATAAGCGCGTTTGGAATCGCCGCGCGTGTCGTCCGCGGATAGACTGGACATGCTTGTTAACCTCCCGCTATTTTACCGTGGGTAAAATTTTCTCCATGTTAACCGTACGCTTCTTATCCCACGTGGACGGATCGGTTTCATCGAATTGCTCCAGGAAGTTGATCACTTCCTTTGTTAACGGGGTTGGTGTAGATGCACCCGAGGTTACAGCGACACGCTTTTTCCCTTTCAACCACGCAAGATCAAGCTCGGCAAGATCGGAAATCCGGTAGGATGGAACATTGGCAATCTCTTCAGAGACTTGCGCCAGCCGATTGCTGTTGTTGCTGCGCGGATCACCGACAACTATGCACACATCGGCTTCTCCCGCCTGCTCCGCCACCGCCTCCTGACGCACCTGTGTAGCCAAACAAATTTCGTTGTGCACCTCAACCTGGGGATACTTTTTCAAGATCGCATCCATCAGATGCTTTACATCCCATTGGCTCATCGTCGTCTGGTTGGTCACGATCAGCTTGTCGGATGGCAGCTCCAATGCTTCTAGCTCGGACAGCGTCTGCACCAGATGGACATGGTCAGGCGCGATGCCGATTGCCCCTTCAGGCTCCGGGTGCCCCTTTTTCCCAATATAAATCACGTGATAGCCTTCAGCCGACTTTTCACGGATCAAGTCATGCGTCTTGGTCACGTCCGGACAGGTCGCATCGACGATCGTCAGCCCTTTTTCTCTCGCCTTCTTGCGGACTTCAGGAGAAACGCCGTGCGCGGTAAAAATAACCGTCCCTTCGTTCACCTTGTCCAAAAGCGCCATCCGGTCCTCGCCATCCAGCGTAATGATTGCTTGTTTTTCAAAAGCATCGACCACATGCGAATTGTGGACGATCATGCCCAAAATGTGTATCGGGCGGGGAAGGTCAAAGTTTTGTGCTGTTTTTAATGCCAGCACCATCGCATCCACGACACCGTAGCAGTAGCCGCGGGGAGAAATTTTGATAACCTCCATCAACGTTCACCTCATTTATCGTGATTCCGCTGCATCGCGGTTGATTTCGTACACCTTCAAACGATTATACACGGTACGCAACAAAGGAGCGTCAACATGATGCTGCTTTGCCAGTGCAAGCAAGTATCCCTGCAGATGGTCCGCTTCTACCTGCAACCCTTTTTCCATGTCACGCAGCATCGACGATTTCACCTTGTAGCCTTGCTTCATAAAAACCTTCATGTGCCGCTCCACGATATCATCGGCCAGCGATGCCCCGGAAGCGCGCATAATGGCAGCTGCTTCCTCAAACAGCTGACGGGTCAGCGCCAAACCGTCCTGCGCATCCCGGATAGGCCCGACAGATGAGTTCATCAATGTCGTCATGCCGGACAGCGTCGTGATAAACAAATATTTGTGCCACATTTCGCGCTGAATGTTGTCACTAAAGCGATACGACGCATTGGCATTGGCAAAAAGCGACTCAAGCTGCTCGATTCGCGGCGTTCGTCCGCCTGCCCATTCCCCGTAGAGCAATTCATGCACCGGGCTTGTCTGGATTACGTCCCCCGCCTCATTCAACGTGGACTCAATAAAGCACAGTCCACCCAGCACGCGCTCGCTGCCAAACTCCGCTTGCAGCTCGGGCAAATGCGCCATTCCGTTCAAGAGCGGAAGCACCATCGTTTGTTCGCCAACATACGGACGAATCGCTTCGATTCCATCCGCAAAATGATAGGCCTTGGTCGTCAGGATGACCAGATCGAACGGACCAGCCTGTTCGCCAGCCAGAATGGTCTTGGGCGAGAATCGGTAGTCACCATGCATACTGGAAATGACCAAGCCCCGTTCTGCAAGCTGACGACGACGCTTCTCCCTGACAAGGAACGTCACATCAGCCCCCTTCTCCACAAGGCGGCCGCCAAAATATCCTCCGACTGCTCCTGCTCCCAACACCAAAATTTTCATCCGGATCTCCTCCAGCCATTATTCTCCCGTTTTACGCTCCTTCATTGTAGTGGAAAACCGGGCAAAC
>JBLNEJ010000182.1:0-4144 GCA_050262535.1 Clostridia bacterium | reverse complement strand
GAAGTTTCGTATTTCGAAAGCTTTGGGCCGCCGTCTCCGATCGGGCATCTCTGGTCTCTTGCGGTGGAGGAACAGTTTTATTTGGTCTGGCCCCTGCTCGTTGCACTCTCATTGCGGTTCGTTCCAAGACACTTACTGCCGGTACTGGCGTTGCTGGCAGCGATAGCATCTGCACTTGCCATGGTGCTGATCTATCAGCCAGGAACAGACCCAAGCCGCGTGTATTACGGAACAGACACGCGCGCATTTGGCCTGCTGATCGGTGCGGGATTGGCTATGGTATGGCCCAGCCGCAAGCTCAAGCAGGATATTTCTTCCCGTGCTCGCAAAACACTTGATACGGCAGGATTCCTTGGGCTAGGCACGATTATTCTCATGATCTTTGTTACCAATCAATATGATGACTCCTTGTATCAGGGCGGCCTGGTGCTCTTATCGATCGCAACAGCCGTGGTTGTCGGCGTTCTCGCCCATCCGGCCAGCACCATGGGCAAGATGCTGGGCGTCAAACCGCTGCGTTGGATTGGCGTCCGCTCCTACGGTATTTATCTTTGGCATTATCCGGTTATTGTCCTGACAACTCCTGCGACGAATGCAGACGGAATTGACCTGTGGCGTGTTTGCCTGCAGATTGTTCTGAGCATCGCGCTTGCCGCCGTATCGTGGAGGTATTTGGAGGAGCCGATCCGTCACGGGGTCATCGGCAAAATTATCTCGCAGCTCGGGAGCCGCAAGTGGTGGAGAGGGCTGATTCGTTCCGGGAGGATCGGGATGGCGACTGCACTGACGCTCGTTGCGATCGGTGGCTGCGCAATCCTGATCGAGAGGGGTTCCGAGGTTATTGCCAGCACGATTTGGCCAATGCAAGGCGACCATGATGCGCTGTCACCCGTTAGCCAAGGCCATAAACAAGTGGATCACTCCCTTGCAGGTCCGCAAAAGAATGAACAGGATGGTGGGATTGTTCCTGCCAAAGACGCGCAATCCGCGATATCCGATACAAAACATGAGCAAGCAAAAGCAATCCCAAACCATTTATCCGGGTCAACCGCTCCTGCGAAGCCAACTGACAACAAATCAAGCGAGAGCCCTGTAAAGAAAGAGCAGAAACAAGAAGTGAACAGTACGACGAAGCATGATGCTCAAGGAGCGAATACGTCTCCTGCACCTGCCACTGACACTGACAAAACAAAACCGGCAACGGGTTCACCCCAAAAACCTGCGGTCAAACATTACCCCGAACTAACCCCGGTCGGATCGGGAGAGGGCATCACAGCCGTAGGGGATTCTGTCATGCTCGACATTGAGCCGTATTTGAATAAGCTTTTGCCCGGGATTGCGATTGACGGCAAAATTGGACGGCAAATGTCTCAAGCATCGGAAGTGATTACTTCCCTCAAGGCACAAGGAAAGCTCGGCAAGCACGTCATCATCCAATTGGGAACGAACGGTCCATTCAGCAAAACGCAGCTCGAAAAGCTGTTACACTCGCTCGGGGACGTGGAGCAGATCATTCTGGTAAACACGCGCGTTCCCCGACCGTGGGAAGGTGTTGTTAATACGACGTTGGCGGAAATCGCTGCTGAATTCCCGAACACAACGCTCGTTGACTGGTATACAACCAGCGCCGGCAAGAACGACTACTTTGCACCAGACGGGGTTCATTTGAATATCGAAGGCTCCCAGACATATGCCGCGCTTGTTGCCAAGGCAGTCAATCCGACGAAAACACATCAGGAAAAGGCTGTTGCACAAGCCAAGCCGCAATAAACGAAAAACCGTTAGAGACAGGAAGCTCTAACGGTTTTCCTTTTTACTGCAATTGCCATAATGCCATCTTCCGATACACGAGAAAAATCAACAAGTTAAACACCGCTGCTCCGATAAACACATATGAACTGTCAAACCACTCCGCCATCCACCCCGATCCGAAGATGGTGAACACCATACCCAGCTTGAACACACTGCCAGTGATCCCGCTGATGCGCCCAATTAACGCAGGGGGAGTGGATTCCTGCCGAAAGGTCCAGATGCACAAGCTTGATATGGTACCGAACAATCCCTCCAAAAACAGCGCAATGCCCATCACCCAAACAGAGTGAGCGAGGTACATGGTGCCATAGGCGACGGCTGATCCAAAGATCGTCATTCCCAGCAAGCGCCCTGTGGCGAATGTTTGTCTGACATACCGTGCGATGGAGCTGCCGGCCAATCCGCCGAGTCCGGTGATCGACAATAGTAGTCCGAGCACTGCATTATCAAGCTGCAGGTTGTCCTTGGCGTAAAAGATCACCATGGCATCGAACATGCCTGAAGTCGAATTAAGAAAAATGACCAGCAGTGTAATGTGCCAGAGCGGCCGAATGGCCAGCAGTATCCGCCAGCCTTCACCCAGCTCTTGCCAGAAGCTTGTTTGGCGTGCTTGTGCAGGCTGGACGTTCATTTGCAAAAACGAAGTCGTCCCAATCGCCAACAAAAAGCTGCAAGCAGTGATCAGCAGGCCGTCATGCAAATCGGAGAGCAGAAGAATAAAGCCGGAGATGGCTGGTCCCAATAAGCCAACCAGTGTGTTGACGAATGAAAACGAGGCATTGGCGGTGAGTAGCAACGGGGTCGGGATCACCTGCTTGATGATGCTGACCTTGGCATTGCCATAGGCATAGTACAGGGTCATAAGCAGGAAGCCGGCCAGGTAAAAGTGATAGACTGTCGCAAAACCCGCCTCCACCAGCAGATACAATCCCAGCAAAAGAACCGTTTGGACGATCACAGTCATCTGTATCCATTTTTTCTTGTTCGCCCGATCGACAAACACGCCGATGAACATGGCAAACAACAGATTGGGCAAAAATTCGATCGCACGCATCGTCCCCATGGTTCCGATTGAATGCGTCCATTCGTACAAAATGAGCGGTAAGGCAAGCTCATACACCTTGCTGCCAAAATCAATGATGATCCCGGTTATGAACAGAATCAAAAAATTCCGATTTGTCCAAACGCTTGCTGCCGATTGAGCGGTTTGTACCACAGATGGTGTGCGCAACATAGACATCGTATTCCTCCTCACGCCTCTTAATTATAGTTGGATAAAGAGGAACAAAAAGTGTAAGATAGGTCGAAATCAATTTCCCCTTTTTGTGAGGAGAGATACATCTTGAATATCGCCCACCATTTTCTTGCACTTCGCTCGGCAGTGCCGATTGAAAAGGATGCCCGATCAACAATTACGCTTGAGGAGATCGCTGATATTTGCTCCTGCACGGTTCGCAACGCAAAGCTTCTGATCAAACAGATGACCGAACATGGGTGGATTCGCTGGTTCCCTGGGCGCGGTCGCGGAAACCGCTCTTCCGTTCAATTTTTGAAAAATGTCGATGACATCGCCGTTGTGCTGGCAGAGGCGCATATCGACAAAGGAAACTTGCAAAAAGCGTTTGCCCTGCTCGATTCGTTCGAGGTGCGCGGAACTTTGCGTGATTCGTTCATTGAAGGTGTTTATCAACGGTTGGGGTATCAAATGGAGACGATTGACGACGGTCAACTAGAAATATTGCGCTTTCCGTTTTACCGTCCGATTCCACGGCTTGACCCGATGTTTGTCACAAGAAGAACAGAGGCACATATGGTCAAACAGCTGTTTGACACCCTCGTTTGCTACGATGCCGCAGCGAAGGTGGTCAAACCGCACCTTGCCCATTTCTGGGAATCAAGCGGGGACGGAACGGTCTGGACGTTTAATTTGCGCAAAGGTGTCTTGTTTCACCATAAACGGGAGCTGACGGCTCACGACGTTGCCTTTACATTGGATCGATTGCGGACACTGGCAGCAGAGGACCCGTTTTATCGGTTGTTTGTCGCGTTCAAAAAGGTCGAGGTGGTAAGCAACACAATGATCCGAATCCACATCGGGGAACCGAACTTTCTGTTTTTGCACTTTTTGACGGCGACTGCAGCTTCGATTGTACCGCGTGATGCCGTTTTCTCGGAGAGCGTGGAATTTACCCGGATGCCGATCGGATCAGGGCCGTTTCGATTACGAAGGAATGATGAATCGTTGTTTTGCATGGAAGCGTTTGCTCCCTATTTTCAAGGACGGCCGCATTTGGATCGGGTTGAGCTTTGGATCATGCCAGAGGTCAACGAC
>JBLNEJ010000181.1:0-19299 GCA_050262535.1 Clostridia bacterium | reverse complement strand
TGTCGTTCGATATCGCGCTGTTATGGAAGCGACAAGTGCCAAGCAATCGGTCGATGCGTCCGGTGTGCTGCGAGAGATGAGAATGTTCAAGGCACCGGAGGAGCTCGCCACCATGAAACGGGCAATTCAGATGATCGAGGACGTGCTGCGCAGCGTTTTGCCGCGTGTGAAGCCGGGAGTGAGCGAGCTCGACCTCGTGGCTGAATTGGAATACCAGATGAAAAAGCATGGGGCAGCGGGACCTGCCTTTGACACGATGGTGCTTGCCGGCAAAAAAGCTGGTCAGCCGCACGGAGTTCCTGACAGTCGCAAAATCGAACCGGGCGAGCTGGTCCTCTTCGACACAGGGGGGATTGTGGATGGCTATCATTCTGATATCACCCGTACGTTTGCGGTCGGGGATGTCAACGAGCAACTGGTCGACATGTATGAAACCGTGCTCCAGGCAAATCTTGCTGCAATCGCTGCTGTTCGCCCCGGACAGCACTTTGCCGACATTGACAAGGCAGCCCGCGATGTGATTCAACGCAACGGGTATGGTGATTTTTATCTTACCCGTGTCGGTCACGGGATCGGGCTGGAAATCCATGAGTATCCTTCGATGCACGCCAATAACGTTGAACAGGCTCGCGAAGGCATGGTATTTACGATTGAGCCGGGGATTTATAACCCGCTGCTGGCAGGAGTACGGATTGAAGATAATGTTTACGTTACGAGCACTGGGGTAGAGGTGCTGACCTCCTTTCCGAAACATTTGATGGTGATCGGCGGATAATTGGCTGGTTATGGAAAAGCAAAGGGCCCTGGACATGATGGTGACGTCCAGGGCTTCGTGTTAATTTTACACATTTCGTTCCCGGTCTTACTGTGTGGGGGCAGGGGATTTGTACCAGATGCGCGAACGTTCTATAGCTGAATGAACGCAGGGGGAATCAGTATTCCAAAGCTTCACAATGAGGCGAGACCTCAGAATAGTGCTCCTGATTTTCCCAGAAGGGGCAGGTTAGCATATGGGAAAAACAAACAAAAATGCCCATCAGACCAACTGGTCGGTCTCAAGTCCTATTTCAGACCAACTGGTCGGTCTGGTAAAATGAGAAGAACGATTCATTACTTTCACATTCAAACCGACAAGGAGTGTTGAACATGTTTAAAATCCATGAAATTCGCGAAATCATTAAATTGATTGACCAGTCTTCCTTGAACGAATTCGAAGTGAAAACGGAAGAGTGCCGCATTTATCTGAAACGCGGCGGGGATGTGACGATTGTACAGCCTCAAGCGACCGTTAGCGCTCCAGTCTCTGCAGCAGCACCAGCAGCTCCTGCTCCCGCACCTGTTGTAGAAGCGCAACCTGCAATCGCAGCAGCGCAGGCTGCCCCTGCCCTGCAAGTAGCTCCGGCTGCTGCTCCAGCGCCGAAGGCAGACGAGAATTTGCACCAAATCGTGTCGCCGATGGTCGGAACGTTTTATCGCCAGCCAGAAGTCGGAGCCGCTCCTTATGTGAAGCCGGGTGATCAGGTTCAGACTTCGACAGTTGTCTGCATCGTGGAGGCCATGAAGCTGTTCAACGAAATCGAAGCTGAGGTATCCGGCGAGATCGTGGAGGTACTGGTAGAAAACGGACAGCTTGTTGAGTACGGTCAACCGCTCTTTACGGTAAGAAAAGCCTAAGCAAAAAGGGGGTCGAATCGTTGATGTTTCAGGAATTTCCCTTGCCAACGTATGAACAATGGAAGGAACTGGCCGAAAAGGCGCTGAAAGGCGCATCGTTTGAAAAGAAGCTGATGACGAAAACGTACGAGGGCATCACCCTGCAGCCGATGTACCGGCAGGTGGATGCAAAGAAGCTGTCTCATCTCGCGGTACGTCCAGGGGAAGCCCCATTTGTCCGGGGAACGACAGCTGGCGGCTATCTGAAACAGCCGTGGGAGGTTTGCCAGGAGCTCAATTATGCTTCACCTGAAGCGTTTAACGAGGCGGCGTTGCATGATTTGCAGCGCGGGCAGACGATGCTCAATCTGGTGCTGGATCGGGCTGCATCCGCCGGGCTTGATCCTGATCGGGCCCATTACGAGGATGTGGGTAGCAAGGGTGTTTCGTTGTCCACGTTGGACGATGTCGCGAAGGCGTTAGATCGAATCAATCTGGAAGAAACCCCGCTCCTCGTACAGGCGGGGAGTGCAGGATTGCCAATGCTGGCGCTGCTTGGTGCCTATGCCGAACAAAAGACATCAGCAGATCAGGGAACAACCGAGCAGCAGCGGTTTCACGGGACGATCGGGATGGACCCGTTGGGCGAGCTTGTGCGAAACGGATCACTGTCTTTCTCCCTGAAAGCAGGGTACGATTCGATGGCTCAGATGACACACTGGGCGAAAAAGCATATGCCGTATTTGCAGACCATTCTCGTGCAAGGCAATCCGTACCATGATGGCGGTGCGAGCGCTGTAGAGGAACTGGCTTTTGCCATTGCAACGGGTGTCGAGTATGTGCAACAACTCGGTGAGCGGGGTATTTCCGTCGATGATGCTGCGACAAGGATGCACTTCTCGTTTTCGATCGGCTCCAACTTTTTCATGGAGATCGCCAAGCTGCGCGCAGCGCGGATGATGTGGGCGAAGGTGATAGCAGCTTTCGGCGGCAGTGAAGCGGCACAGCAGATGGCGATTCATGCACGTACCTCCGCATGGACGAAAACGGTGCATGATCCGTACGTCAACATGCTGCGCAGCGCGGCGGAATCGTTCGCTGGCGTGCTCGGTGGGGCTGACAGCCTGCATGTATCGCCTTTTGATGAAGCGATTCGGCCAGCCGATTCCTTCTCACGGCGGATTGCTCGCAATACGCAGCTGATTTTGCAAAACGAGGCGCATCTGACCAAGGTGGTCGATCCGGCCGGGGGCTCCTGGTACATCGAAGCATTGACCGATGCGCTGGCGGCAAGCGCGTGGGAGCTGTTCCAGCAAACAGAAGCCAAGGGTGGCATGGCAAAAGCGCTGCAAGCCGGATTCCCGCAGGAAAAGGTGGCAGCGGTTGCAGCGAAGCGTATGGAGAATATCAGCCGCCGCAAGGACAAAATGATCGGAACGAATATTTATCCGAACGGCAATGAATCAAAGCTAGGCAGTGATGCCAGTGAGGTGGCAGCAAAGCAGGCGAATGAGCGGATTGCTGCCATTGCAGGACATCGTGCGGCAGTTGATGCCAAGCTGCTCGATGAGCGTTTGCAGGCGTTTGCCGAGGCGGCAAGCAATGCTGCGTCCGGTGCGGCGATTGATGCGGCGATTGCAGCCGTAAAGGCTGGCGCTACGCTGGGCGATCTGATGCGCGTACTTGGTGAGCGTGCAGGCGAGCGCCGGGAAGAAATTCAGGCGATTCACGCCTATCGTGGTGCCGAACCGTTTGAAGCGCTACGGGCGAACGCAGCGCGGTACAAGGAACAGCATGGCGCTGCTCCCCAAGTCTTTTTGGCAAAAATCGGGCCGGTTGCCCAGCATAAGGCGCGTGCCGATTTTGCCAGCGGGTTTGTGGAAGCAGGCGGTTTCGCGGTAGCTCCCTCGCAAGCCTTCGCTGAGCATGAAGTCGAAGCGGCGGTACAGGCAGCGGCAGCATCGGAAGCCTGTCTGACGGTGATTTGCTCCAGTGATGAAGCGTATGGTTCGATCGTACCGCAACTTGCTGCCAAGCTTAAGCAAGTGAAGCCGGAGATGACCATCTGGAACGCAGGCAAGCCGCTGGTTGAAGCCGAGGAAGCTTTCCGTCAGGCGGGCGTGGACGATTTCATCTACATGGGCGCCAATTGCTATGACATGCTGATGCAGCTGCAACAGCAGAAAGGAGTGGCACAATGAGCAAGAAACCCGATTTTACCACGATTCCGTTTCACAGCGTGAGCCCGTCGGCGGGTGGCAGCCAAAACAGTGCCGCTCAAGCTGGAACCAGCCTGAACGAATCGGTATGGAAAACACTGGAGCAAATTTCTGTCAAGCCGGTCTATACCGCTGACGATACGGCAGGAATGGAGCATACGGGTTATGTGGCAGGGATCGCCCCGTTTTTACGCGGGCCGTATCCGACGATGTATGTCAACCAACCGTGGACGATTCGCCAGTATGCCGGGTTTTCCACCGCCGAGGAGAGCAACGCCTTTTATCGGCGCAACCTGGCGGCAGGGCAAAAGGGCTTGTCCATCGCGTTTGACCTGGCGACTCACCGCGGCTATGACTCCGATCATCCGCGCGTTGTCGGCGATGTCGGGAAGGCGGGGGTAGCGGTCGACTCGATTCTCGACATGAAAATCTTGTTTGACCAGATTCCGCTTGATCAAATGTCGGTATCGATGACGATGAACGGAGCGGTTCTGCCGATTCTCGCCTTCTACATCGTGGCGGCCGAGGAGCAGGGTGTTCCGCAGGAGAAGCTGACCGGGACAATTCAGAACGACATTTTGAAAGAATACATGGTGCGCAATACGTACATTTATCCGCCGGAAGCATCGTTGCGGATTATTGCGGACATTTTTTCATACACAGCCAAGCATATGCCGAAGTTCAACAGCATCAGTATTTCCGGCTATCACATGCAAGAGGCGGGGGCGACGGCTGACATCGAGCTGGCCTACACGCTGGCGGACGGTCTGGAGTACGTTCGCACCGGGATCAAAGCGGGCATCGATATCGATTCGTTCGCGCCACGCCTGTCGTTTTTCTGGGCAATCGGCATGAACTATTTCATGGAGATCGCGAAGATGCGGGCAGGGCGTCTGCTGTGGGCGAAGATGATCAAGCAATTCCAGCCGAAAACGGAAAAATCGATGGCGCTGCGCACGCACTGCCAAACATCCGGCTGGAGCCTGACCGAGCAAGACCCGTTCAACAACGTGACCCGTACGTGCGTCGAAGCGATGGCAGCAGTGATGGGACATACCCAGTCTCTCCATACGAATGCGCTGGATGAAGCGATTGCGCTGCCAAGCGATTTCTCCGCACGGATTGCGCGCAATACGCAGCTGTATTTGCAGGAGGAAACCGGATTATGCAGCGTCGTTGACCCATGGGGCGGCTCCTATTATGTGGAATCGCTAACGGCTGAGCTGGTTGAGCGGGCGTGGGCACATATTCAGGAAATTGAATCGCTGGGCGGCATGGCAAAGGCGATTGAAACCGGTCTGCCGAAGCTGCGGATCGAAGAGGCGGCGGCGAGAAGACAGGCGCATATCGATTCCGGCAAAGAAGTGATCATCGGGGTCAACCGTTACCGTCTGGAGCAGGAGGACCCGCTCGATATTTTGGAAGTAGACAACACGGCTGTGCGCGAAGCACAGATCAAGCGTCTTGCCGAGCTGCGTGCCAACCGCGATGAAGTAAGAGTACAAGCGGCGCTGGCGGCGATTACCCGGGCAGCGGAAACAGGCGAAGGCAACCTTCTGGAACTGGCTGTGGAAGCGGCCCGTGCACGAGCAAGTCTTGGGGAAATTTCCGATGCGTATGAAAAAATCGTCGGTCGCCACAAAGAGGTGATTCGTTCCGTGAGCGGAGTGTACAGTGCAGAGTACGGGGAAAGTGAAGCGGTGGAGCAGGTGCGCCGGATGGCAGATGAGTTCGAAGCACGCGAAGGACGCCGTCCGCGCATCATGGTCGCCAAGATGGGGCAGGACGGACATGACCGCGGTGCCAAGGTAATCGCGACTGCCTTTGCCGATCTCGGCTTTGATGTCGATATCGGACCGCTGTTCCAGACACCGGAGGAAGCGGCCCTGCAAGCGGTGGAGAACGACGTGCATGTTGTCGGCATGAGCTCGCTGGCCGGCGGACACAAGACGCTGCTGCCGCAGCTGGTGGAAGAGTTGAAAAAGCAAGGACGCGAGGACATCATGGTCATCATCGGCGGGGTCATTCCAGCACAGGATTACGATTACTTGCGGGAGCATGGCGCAGCTGCCATTTTCGGGCCGGGTACGGTCATTCCGATCGCAGCGCTGCGCGTGCTGGAAGAAATCAACCGTCGCCTAGAGGGTGAATAGATGCGTCGGCGTTTGAGCGTGGAAGAGCATGTGCAAGGGGTGCTTGCGGGCAACCGTTCGATATTGGCCCAGACGATCACCTTGATTGAAAGCAATGCGGCTGCCCATCAGGAGATGGCACAGGAGGTGCTGCAGCGCCTCCTGCCTCATACCGGCCGCTCGGTGCGGATCGGCATTACCGGTGTGCCGGGTGCAGGCAAAAGCACGCTGATCGAATCGTTCGGCAGCATGCTGTGCGATCAGGGGCATCGGGTCGCTGTTCTGGCGGTTGACCCAAGCAGCACGGTGACAAAAGGCAGCATATTGGGTGACAAAACCCGGATGGGAGAGCTGTCGCGCAACCCGAACGCTTTCATCCGCCCCTCCGCTGCAGGGAAAACGCTCGGCGGCGTGGCGCGCAAAAGCCGGGAAACGATGCTCGTCTGCGAAGCGGCTGGCTATGACGTGATCATCATGGAGACGGTCGGCGTCGGGCAGAGTGAAGTGACGGTTCGCTCGATGGTTGACTTTTTCCTGCTGATCATGGTGACGGGTACAGGCGATGAACTGCAGGCGATGAAAAAAGGCGTGGTCGAGCTGGCGGACGCCATTTTCATCAACAAGGCGGATGGCTCGAACAAGGCACCCGCACTGGCGGCGCGCGAGCAGATGGACCAAATGCTGCATTATCTTGCGCCTGCTACAGAAGGCTGGCTGAGCCGGGCTTACACGTGCTCGGCTTTGACCCGGGAAGGGATCGACACGATCTGGTCGGTGATTAACGATTTCAGGCAAAAAACAGGCGCGTCCGGTGTATTCGCCAATCGCCGTCGTTCACAGGCGGTTCAATGGATGTACAGCATGGTGCAGGATATGCTGATCTCCCGGTTTTACGCACATGAAGGTGTCAGTCGGACGCTGCCTGACATGGAGCGGGCGGTTGCCGACGGCAGCATGTCGGCGACGATTGCTGCACGACAATTGATGAACCTATTTGAGGCAGGTGAACAGTGAGTGAGCATCATGTATGAAAGAATCGACGAATTGATGGATAAGAAACGGAAGGTGGAGCTGGGCGGCGGCGATGCCCGTATCGATGCCCAGCACAATCGAGGCAAGCTGACGGCGCGGGAGCGGATTGACCTGCTGGTTGACCGTGACACATTCGTGGAACTGAATCCGTTTATCCAGCATCGCGCCACCAACTTCGGGATGGACAAGCTGGAAGCGCCGGGCGAGGGTGTCGTGACCGGCTACGGAAAAATTGACGGACGCATCGTCTACGTGTTTGCCCAGGACTTCACCGTATTTGGCGGAGCGCTTGGCGAAATGCACGCGGTCAAAATCGCCCGCATCATGGATTTGGCGGCCAAAAACGGTGCGCCTGTGATCGGGCTGAACGATTCCGGCGGTGCACGGATTCAGGAGGGTGTCGTATCGCTTGACGGGTACGGACACATTTTTTACCGCAATGCGATTTACTCCGGTGTCGTTCCGCAAATTTCCGTCATTTTGGGGCCATGCGCGGGCGGTGCGGTGTATTCCCCGGCGATCACCGACTTCGTGTTCATGGTCGAAGGAACGAGCCAGATGTTTATTACGGGACCGAAGGTCA
Organism: Clostridia bacterium; assembly: GCA_050262535.1. Lineage (GTDB taxonomy): Bacteria > Bacillota > Bacilli > Brevibacillales > Brevibacillaceae > Brevibacillus_D. The sequence continues at coordinate 11,680 of JBLNEJ010000181.1, read as the reverse complement.
TTGAGACGGTAACGGGCGAGAAGATCACGGCGGAAAATCTCGGCGGTGCCAAGGTGCATTCGAGTATCAGCGGTGTCGCGCATTTTACCGCGCCAACGGAGCCTGAGGTGCTTGAAGAAGTGCGTCGCCTCGTGCGCTTCCTGCCGCAGAACAACGAGGAAAAGCCACCTGTCGTGCCGTTTGAAGAGAAGCAGGACTGGCGTGAAGATCTGATCGAGCTGGTTCCTGTGGAAGGAACGAAAGTATATGACGTGCGCAAGGTGATCGAGCAGATCATCGACAACGGCGACTTCATGGAGGTTCAGCCGAATTTTGCCAAGAACATCATCGTCGGGTTTGGCCGTATCGACGGACACAGCGTCGGGATCATCGCCAACCAGCCGAAGGTGATGGCAGGCGGACTGGACATCAACTCGTCCGACAAGCTGTCCCGCTTTATCCGCTTCTGCGACTCGTTCAACATTCCGCTGATTACGTTTGAAGACGTCACCGGCTTTTTCCCTGGCGTCAACCAGGAGTATGGCGGGATTATCCGTCATGGCGCAAAAATTTTGTACGCGTATTCCGAAGCAACCGTGCCGAAAATCACGGTCATTCTGCGCAAAGCTTACGGCGGCGCATACGTTGCACTTAACTCCAAGGCGATCGGAGCCGACGTCGTCTATGCCTGGCCAAACGCGGAAATCGCCGTCATGGGGCCGGAAGGGGCAGCCAATGTCATTTTTGCCAAGGAAATTGAGCAAAGCGACAATCCGGCCGCAACCCGTGCGGAAAAAATCCAGGAATACCGCGAAATGTTCGCTAATCCATACGTAGCTGCTGCCAACGGAATGGTCGACGATGTCATCGATCCCCGGGAAACCCGGCAAAAGCTCAAGCAATCCCTGGAAATGCTGCGCAACAAAAAGGAAACCCGTCCTGCCAAGAAGCATGGGAACATCCCATTATAAGCCAGAGATTTCACTGAAAAGAGAGGGTGGCGTTGCATGTTTACGAAAGTACTGATCGCCAATCGGGGCGAAATCGCCGTTCGCATCATCCGCGCATGCCGGGAGCTGGGCATTGGGACCGTAGCCGTCTATTCCGAAGCGGACCGGGAAGCGCTGCACGTCCAGCTTGCCGATGAAGCGTATTGCATCGGACCGGCTGCATCGAAGCAAAGCTATCTGCATATCCCCAACCTGATCAGCGTCGCGCTGCGAACAGGGGCGGATGCGATTCACCCCGGCTACGGCTTTTTGGCCGAGAACGCGCAATTTGCGCAAATCTGCGCCGAAAATGGAATCACGTTCATCGGTCCGGACCCGGAAGCGATCAACAAGATGGGTGACAAATCGATCGCACGCCAAACGATGAAAGAGGCAGGCGTACCGACCGTGCCGGGAACGGAAGGGCTGATTGAGGACGAAGCGGAAGCCGTCACCGTTGCCCGGGAAATCGGCTATCCTGTCATCATCAAGGCAACCGCAGGCGGCGGCGGAAAAGGGATGCGTGTCGCCAACAACGAAGCCGAGCTGGTCAGCTCGATCAAGCAAGCGCAGAAGGAAGCCGAAGCGGCATTTGGCAATGCGGGCGTCTATATCGAGAAATATCTGGAAGAGCCGCGCCACGTCGAAATTCAGATCATGGGTGACAAGCACGGCAACGTCGTTTATTTGGGTGAGCGGGATTGCTCGATCCAGCGCCGTCACCAGAAGCTCGTGGAGGAAGCGCCATCGCCCGCGCTGCACGAAAAGCTGCGCAAGCAAATGGGGACAGCGGCGGTCGATGCCGCCAAGGCTGTTGCGTATCATGGGGCGGGTACGATTGAATTTTTGCTCGACAAGCATGGCAAGTTCTACTTCATGGAAATGAACACGCGCATTCAGGTTGAGCATCCGGTCACGGAAATGATCACCGGCATCGACCTGATCAAGGAGCAGATCGCCGTTGCTGCCGGCAAGCCGCTGTCCTTTTCACAAAAAGACATCAAGATCAACGGCTGGGCAATCGAATGCCGGATCAATGCGGAGAATGCCGCGAAAAACTTCATGCCTTCGCCAGGTAAGGTCGAGTATTATTTGCCGCCGGGCGGCTTCGGCGTACGTGTCGACAGCGCCGTTTACTCCGGCTACTCGATCTCGCCGTTCTACGACTCGATGGTCGCCAAGCTGATCGTCTGGGGCAAGGACCGCAACGAAGCGATTGAACGGATGAAGCGCGCGCTTGACGAGTTCGTCATCGACGGCGTAAAGACGACAATCCCCTTCCATCAACGATTGCTAACACACGAAAAATTCGTCGCGGGTGACTTCCACACGAAATTTTTGGAGATTCATCCGATTACGATTGAAGAATAAGTGACGGCTCAAACAAAGAGGAACTCCATGCGAGTTCCTCTTTTTGTCCGTTCTCCCCCGAGATACCTACAAAACAGCACGTGGAAGCAAACAGCTGGTGCGAGGAAAACGGAGAAATAAGCGAAGGCCTTTGGGACACCGACCCAGGCGTAATGGAAAAAGTGAAACACGCAGTTAGCGTCCAACGTGTCAATCATCTTCGAATCCGCATGTTTTGGACGCGGTTTCACTTTTGGAATGAAGCCGAACAGGGATGACCCCAGAGCAAGTGACCCAACCGCCCAGAGCGTTTTCTCCGTTTTCCTCCCTCCCCCAAGGCCCGACACTTCCCACACACCATTTTTTCTGAGAAAATATAGCCAATGTTAAACGAGATTGAACATTGCGAAAGGAGAGTCAATTGTGCAAACACGTGTCAGACTTCGCGACCTCGGGGTACGAATTGGAACCTATGAAACAGGGCCATGCAACAGCATTACAGATGTAGCGGGGGTACTGGTCGGCCATCGGACACTTTCCTATGACCTTGATGACAACAAGGCTGTCCGCACCGGCGTGACCGCCATCCTGCCTCACGGAGACAACCTGTTCCGCGAAAAGGTGGTTGCCAGCAGCTATGTAATCAACGGCTTTGGCAAAACAACCGGAACGGTGCAGGTGCAAGAGCTGGGCGTGATCGAAAGCCCGATCATGCTGACGAATACACTGTCGGTTCCCGCTGTTGCGGAAGGAACGATTCGCTATTTGTTGGAGCAAAATGAAGAAATCGGCGACACAACCGGGACGGTTAATGTGGTAGTCGGGGAGTGCAACGACGGCTATTTGAATGACATTCGCGGGATGCACGTCAAGCCCGAGGATGCTCTCGCCGCCATCCAATCCGCCAGATCCGGCGAGGTGGAGGAAGGCTGTGTCGGAGCAGGAACGGGTATGTCCTGTCTCGGTTTTAAAGGCGGTGTCGGGACAAGCTCGCGAATCGCTTCCTTCGGAGAGGAGACGTACACCGTGGGCGCGCTCGTTGTCAGCAATTTTGGCGACCGGGACGATTTGTTCCTTCACTGGAAAGGCACTTCCCAAGAACAGCAGAAAGCGCAGGAAAAGGAAACGAAGCCGGATGGCTCAATCATGATGGTGATTGCGACCGACGCCCCGGTGAATGAGCGTCAGCTTCAGCGGATAGCGAAACGCTCGGCGTTCGGGCTCTCACGCACAGGCTCTTATGGCGCGCACGGCAGCGGGGACATCGTCATCGCTTTTTCCACCGCTCATCGCATCCCGCACACCCCTCCGGCCCTGACACTGCGTTACTCGTATTTGGCAGAGGATGGCCCCGCGATTTCTCGCCTGTTTGCGATGACAGTCGATGCGGTGGAGGAAGCCATCTGGAACTCGCTTTGCAAAGCAACCACCACGACTGGAAGAAATGGCAGAATCCAGCACGCCATCGATTACAAGCTGCTGCAGCATGAATAAGGCAAGTCATTCGTTTGCACGCTGAGCAGTGTCATCCGAAAAATAGGGAGAACGTCCTGCCCTCTGTAGGATCGGGGTGCATATGTCTCGATTGGCCAATAAAAAGGAAAGGGAACGTATCCTCTTCCCGTTTGTGTTATGACTCCCGAATCGTTCGACGGCTTTTTTGTATGAGCACATATACCTAAGAGACTGGCAATTCCACAAAAGGGAAATGGCGATTATTCGGCTTTGACATCATCCTGACTTTTTTCTTTTGTATGCTAGTCACGTACATAAAGAGAAAGCTTCCGTAAACAGACAGCTTGAGAATACACGTACGAGCAAAATACTTGATCGGAGGAATTTACCATGTTGAAGAAAAAGTCAATCATTGCCCTCTCCGTTGTGGCATTGGCAGCAGGCCTGCTGCCGTTCAGTTCCGATGCGGCTGTGCTGACCAAAACCATTCAGGCGAAATATAACAACATCAAAGTGAAATACAATGGCACAAATGTGCAGACAGACCTCGAACCGTTTCTGGTGAACGGAACGACTTACATTCCTGTACGGATGATGGCGGGCGTATTCAACAAAAACATTACGTGGGACGGCAACACCTACACGATCAACGTGTCCGACAAGCCGGATTCGACCGTATCATCCCTGCAGGCGGACATCGCGCAAAAGGATTCGAAGATTGCGAGTCTGGAAGCCCAGTTGAAAAAGGCGCAGAACGAAATTGATGATCTGGAAGCAGAGCTGGATGACAAGGATAACAGCGATGATATTGATGAGGTTATCGACGACATGGAAAGCGCCTTGAACGATGACCATGGAGATTTTAAAGATCTAGAATGGGATATCAGCCTGGATGGTGACGAGGAAGAGATCGAAGTGACAATCGAAATCGACTTTGCGGATTATGAGGATGATTGGGACGAATTGACCGAAACGCAGATTAAAGGCTTCGTTAATGATATTCTCTCCGATATCTGGGATGACAGCGATCTTGAGGATGCGGACATCACCGGAACGATCGTGGATTCGGACGAGGATGATGATCTGGTCGAATTCGAAGCAGATGCCGGGGAAAAAGCAACCTTCGAATTCAAATAATATACGTTTGGCAAGAAAATCCTCGATTCAGCATCGGGGATTTTCCTGTATAATTGCCGTGAAGAAAAGGACTACTGAGGTTTTCCGGCGGGAAGTGTCCCGCAGCAATAGATTCTTTCTTGTACGGTAAGAAAGGAGCGTCAGGAATGAAGCGCATTTTGATCGTGGAAGATGAACTCGTCATTTCCCGGGTGCTGAAGGCTTACTTGCAAAACGCGAATTTTCAGGTCGACCAGGCCTATAACGGAAAGGAAGCTATCCACATGTTCGAGAGCACGGCGCCATCGCTTGTGCTGCTCGACGTGATGCTGCCCGAAATGAGCGGATGGGACGTCTTGCAGTACATACGGGAGCGCAGTGCCTGTCCGGTCATCATGATTACCGCCCTGGGAAAAATTGACCAAAAGCTGGATGGCCTGAATCAGGGGGCGGATGATTATATTACAAAGCCGTTTATGGCGGAAGAAGTTGTGGCGCGTGTGAACGCTGTCCTGCGAAGGACGCCCCATATCGTCGAGGAGCAGGAAAGCCGCCTGTTTGGTAGTCTGAAAATTAACTTCCGTTCCTACTCCGTTTCCTTGCACGGCGTCGAGCTGAACTTCACCCCGCGTGACCTGTCGCTGTTGGTTTTTTTGGCGGAAAATCCGAACAAGACCTTCACGCGGGAACAGCTGATTGAGCATGTTTGGGGGATGACCTACGAGGGAAGCGACCGTGCTGTCGATTTGGCGATCAAGCGGATTCGCAAAATTTTGCAAAACTGGTCACCGGACGAAGGGGAAATCAAAACATTGCGTGGAGTGGGGTATCAATTCTGTGTTTAGGAAAAACAGAGAGCCCGTATCCCTGCTTCGCTCCTGGACCACCCGCTATCTGTTTACACTCGTCATCGGGCTGCTCTTGATCGGCATTCTATCCACGATCTGGATCCGACATATTGCGACGCAAAAGCAATTGGATATGACTCAGCTGTTCGCAGAAGAGGTGGCCGACCGGATCGTGAACGACAAGGGACAGCTTGAAATCGGCCCCTCCTTGTCCAAGCTGCTCGACAGGCGCCAGCGCTTCATGGGACTGGATCGCAATTTGGCGCTGTTCATTCTCGATCCTAAGGAACAGGTGTTGTTTGCCAAATCAAACATCTTCTCTTCCTCCTTCCTCAAGGAAATCTCGCTCCATCTGGAGAGTGAAAGCAGCATTGAAAAAATTGACATGATCCACCTCGAGCCGCTGTATGTCGTCAAAAAGAGGCTGGATGATGAAGGCGCAATGCTAGGGTGGATTATTCTGCTCGTGCCGGAAAAGGACATTACCGGAAGTCCGGAGGAGCTGCAGCTCCTTGCGATTATGCTGACCAGCCTCGGGTTTCTTGGGTGGGGGGTCATCTATGTTCACTCCCGGAAGCTCGCCGCCCCGATCAAAAATGTAGCGGCGGCAGCCAAGCAAATCGTAGACGGCAATTATGACGTCGACTTCAACAAAACGTACAGAGAGCGGGAAATGCATGAGCTGGTCGAGTCATTCAAGGAGATGGCGGACCGCTTGCGCCAGCTGGAAAGCATTCGAACGGAATTGCTGGCTGGTGTCACCCATGAGCTGAAAACGCCAGTTACATCCATCAGTGGTCTTGTCCAGGCTGTAAAGGATGAGATCGTTACGGGTGAGGAATCCAGGGAATTTCTGGAGATTTGTTTGAAGGAAACAACAAGGCTGGAAAAAATGGTCGGAGATTTGCTTGATTTCAACTCGTTTTCAGTCGGAGCGATCACCGTTCACAAAGAGATGCAAAACCTGAACCAGCTGATTCAGGAAATTGCGTACCAGTGGACGATTGTTCAGGAAACGGATACGGCGCTTCTGCAAACGCGAATTCCGGAGGAGCGGTATGTCGCCAATACTGATTCAGTGCGAGTACAGCAGGTTTTGATCAACATGCTCAACAACGCCAAGCAGGCTGCGCATGTCGACGGACATATTGAGCTGCAATTGTATGCGACCGATGCCGATTACCGGATCGATGTCGTGGATCACGGAACCGGCATTCCGGTAGAGGAGCAGTCGCTCATTTTCGAGCGATTTTTCCGGGGGAGCAACAAGAAGGAGAAGGTTCGCGGCCTGGGGCTCGGCTTGACCTTCAGCAAAATGATGGCAAGGGCGCTTGGCGGGGATCTTGTGCTTAAGGAGAGTTCAAGTGCAGGCTCAACTTTTACCTTTATATTGCCGAAATGATTGTGCTGCTGCAGGGAGGGGGAACCTTCCTGCTTTTTTCATCCGTAAGGGCTTCGCAATCGGCAAGAAAATACATCACTCGAGAAAAAGTTTTTTAATAGGACTTGGCAGTTGCCAGACCGGCAACTAAAATAGCAGAAAGGCAACTTTACCATCGGTAACCATTTTTTCAATTAGCCAACCCCTGGAATCACATTTTTACCACACCTAAAAATTCCGATTATTTCGTTAATGGAGGAACTACATGTTAAAGGAAAAAAGTTTACTGTTGCTCGAAACAATCAATCGCGTCATCGTAGGGAAAGACAACGAAGTCAAGCTGCTTGTTGCAGGGATGCTTGCCCGTGGCCATGTACTGCTGGAGGATTTGCCCGGCATGGGAAAAACCGTTCTGGCCAAAACGCTGGCGCAAGCGATCGGCGGCACGTTTGCACGCCTGCAATTCACCGCTGACCTGCTGCCGTCCGATGTCGTGGGGCTGCATTATTTCAATCCGAAGACAAGTGAATTCGAATTGCGCCGCGGCCCTGTGTTTACCGATGTGCTGCTGGCCGATGAGATCAACCGGGCGACGCCGCGCACGCAGTCTGGCCTGCTGGAATGCATGGAGGAGCGGCAAGCTTCTATAGAAGGAATCAGCTTAACGCTTCCCCCCTCCTTTTTTGTCATTGCGACACAAAATCCAATTGAATCGGAAGGCACGTATCCATTGCCGGAAGCGCAGCTGGACCGTTTTTTGTTCCGGCTGTCGCTTGGGTACGGGACGCGTGCGGACTCGCTTGAGATCATGCGTCGCTTCCGCACCCGATCGCCGCTTGAACAAATCGAGCCGGTAATCACGACAGACGAGATTCTCGCCATGCAGGAGGAGGTTCGCCACATTCATGTGAGCGAGGCGGTCGAGCAGTACATCATCGATTTGACCGAAGCCAGCCGTATGCACAAGTCAATTGAGATCGGCATCAGCCCGCGCGCCATGCTTGCGCTGGTACGGGCAGCTCAGGCGATCGCGTATGTGGAAGGACGCTCGTACGTCCTGCCCGATGATGTCAAACAGGTTGTTCCACCTGTCTTTACCCACCGCATTCGCCTGACGATGGAGGCTGAGCTTCTGATGACGGAAAGGGATGTTGTGCAGGAGCTTTTGCAGACTGTGCCTGCTCCCGTTGAAGAGGGCATCCGCTAAATGAGCATGTCGGATTCGTTTCGTCTTCTCGGCGGCATCTTTCTGGCTATCTCTTTGCTTACAGGCGGATGGTTTTTCTTCGTGCTCGGTGGATTCTTCTTCTTTCTTTTAGCTGTACAAGCGTGGTGGAGCAAGAGAATACACACGTTCCTGCATATTGCCTGCACAAGCGAACAGACGCGGGTCATGCCGCACTCGCCTGTAACAGTTCGCATTCAGGTGGAAAATCGCGCCTATCTGCCACTGCCTGCTACAATGCTGACATTCACGCTCCCGATTACGGTACAGGTGGAAGGAGCAGACGCGATCCGGGATTATCACAAGCAGCAGCACATCCAGCTGTTCTTGCATCTTCCCCCACGCTCTAAGACGATTCGCGAGATTACGCTTGTTCCAGGGGGGCGGGGTGTCATCTGGATCAGCGAAATGCTGGTAGAAATGATCAGCCCGTTTGCCACCGAGCCTTGCGTAGAGCAGCATAAAACGAGCTACAATCTGCTCGTATATCCCGAACTGATCGTGATTCCATCGGTACAGCGGACAGCACTTGAGCCCCTCGGCAGACGACTGTCGATGCAGCGGGTTCAGGATGATCCCGCCTTCATCCGCGGTATTCGCAACTATTTGCCGGGCGATCGGCAAAAAAGCATCGACTGGAAGGCAACCGCCAAAACGACAGTCATGCAAACGCGTCTCCTGGAATTCACCTCTTCGCAAAAATGGGTGCTCGCTGGCCACATCCTTCCGGCGTATGAAGCAAAGCAGCAACGCTCCAACGATCGTGAAAACGAAAAGGTCATTTCCGCGCTTGCCTCTGCTGCCGCCCGTTTTCGCAAGGAACGGACACCGTACACTCTATATCTGAACGTGAAACAGCGGGGAAAGGATGGTTTGTACGTGCCGGAGGGCAGCGGCAAGGAGCATTTCGTACATTTGCTGACGCAGTTGGCAAAAATGAACCACTTTGTCCAGACCCCGCTTGCCAAAACGATGCGGCGTTTGGAAGCGAGCACGCAAAAGCTTTCGATCCTGCTTGTCTCGGCCCGCTTTGACGAGGAGATCCGCTTGATGGCAGAGCGGTTGATTTTGCGCGGTCATGTGGTAGCGCTGCTTGATCTGTCTGGCGAAGCACCACAGTATCGCACGGCTTTGCGCTCAAGCACGATGGACACGGCTGGAGAGGAGGGTGCATATGCCCATGGTCGGTAAGGCACCGTTTCGCAATGCGCTGTTGCTCTCGCTGGAGGCGCAGGCAATTGTGCTGTTCGCCTTTTTTACGCCATATGTACCGTTTTCCGTCTTTACAGCGCTGTCGTTGTTTGTGACCGCAAGCCTGCTGCTTGCCGCAGGGGTGATTTTTTACCAGAAAAGCGATCGCGGCTTTCAGGGGTTGATTCTGCTCTATCTGTTGGTTGCGTTGGTGGCGGCCGCCGCCTATCTGTACACCGATTCATTGCTGATGGCAGTTGTGTGCCCCGTTTTGTTCTATTGGCGGCTACACAGGATGGCAGAGGAAACCATTACGCGAACCGACTTGACCAAACGCTTTACGCTCGTCATGCTCGTTTATGTGTGCCTGCTGATTTGGCTCTTGCTGCGGCAAAACTCGTTGATTACAGGTGTCTATACATTGCTCACCGTATCCACGCTCTGGTATTTGGCGAGTGGCTACCTTGAATTCGTCACCCGTGAAAAGCGCGCCTTGCACGCATCGGGGGGGAAGCTGCCGGTGCTGACCGGTCAGCAGCTAGGGGTTCATGCGCTGTTGATCGGGGGATACGTACTGGCTGCAACAGCTGCTTACTATGTACTTGGCCTTCTCTGGGGGCTGATCAAGGGACCGATTCTAGACTTGATCAAGCTGATCCTCATCCCCCTTGTGGGGTGGTTGGAAGGATTGCTCGAGCAGATGAAGCAGAAATTGTCGCAAAAACCGGCGCTAAACGAGCTTTTAAGCCCACCCGATGGAATCATGAGGGAGGAAATCACGGGGCCACCACCTGGCGAGGATCTCATCTCAAGGCTGGAGCCGTACCTGATTATGCTTGGGATTGTGCTCGTTATCGCCGGGCTTGGCTGGATCATGTGGAAGCGGTATCGTCAAAACAAGGAGCCATACGTGACGGAGGACGTGATTGTTCCCGTGGAAATACAGGTTGAAAAGCTTGATACGCCGTCTCATGAAGGGCAAGAGCCTGCAGAAAGTCGCCTGCAGAAGTGGCAAGTACCGGAGAATGACCGAATCCGTTACGCCTACTATCAGTTTTTGCTCCATCTGGGGAAAAACGGGCTGCTGATTTCCGGGGAGGAGACGAGTAGTGAATATTTGCGGCGCCTGCGAAAGCGGTTATCCGACGAACGTTTGATCCAGCTGGCGCAAGTGATTACATCAGTCTATGAGCAGTATCGGTACGGGAACAAACAGCTATCTGAAAAGGAAATGCAGCAGCTTGAGAATAGCGTCGAGGAGCTGCAGTCCCGTTTGGGAGGGGCCATCCAGTCCCCAGCAGGCGCAATGCATGGGGTTTCCTGAAAAAGGAGCTTTTACTGATCGGAAGGAAAAAAAGGAGGAGAAATTCCTATGGGGAGTAACTTTAATTCCTACATTGGTCATTGTAGCAGCGAGAAAGAGATTAAGGAGCTGTTATGTGAATTAAAAAAGGAACGCCTCCCTTTGATTGCACAATTTCTTGATGAACTAGTATCGTTTGATCAGAACTGCAGCGAGGATTGGAGAATGGTAAAGGATATGGAAACGGAAACGATACGGCTTATCGGACCTTGTGGCCTTGAGTTTCTGTTTTCGAAGAAACTATGTGTGATAAGCCATTATACGCGTTGGCGTACGTTTCTCCTGAATGATGCTGAGGAAATCGATTTCCAAAAGCAGTTCCGTAATGTGTCCTATGAACTAGCGATGACATGGAATGCTCGGTATGCAATCTACCTGCCTGATAGCGGGGCGGAGGAATCAGGGGCGTTTGATTTTCTCTGGGACCATGTAGGTATCGAGTATATTGAACAGTGGTTGAGACAGCGATTCGGCCCCCCCGCGAAACGAATCGAAGATATTTACAAGGACCTAGGGAATTGGTGGGAGTCAGTTGGGTACTACATCGATTATTTTGAAGATTATAGGAGCTGAGCGAATCGGTCTACGTCAAAGTCTTCCGTAAAACTGCCTTCATCACGAAGGTAGTTTTTCACTTTGTTCTGACCATGGTCGCCAGGAATGCGTCCAATTTCTCCAAGGATGTGATGTTTCGGTTGCATGTCTCACTGTCTTGGCAAATGTAGTTTCCCTTTTTCAGAAACGTCCCATCGCCCGAACGCTTGACCTCTTGGACAAACATGC
>JBLNEJ010000180.1:0-2914 GCA_050262535.1 Clostridia bacterium | reverse complement strand
GTTTTTAAACTGTTTATCAGATATTTTACAAGATTGTAACTTGAGGTTATTTGCATACCAAACAGTATTTTCTACTGAAAAAAATCCATTCGTTAACCCGATAAAAGAAAAGAGGCATTCTAAACTTTCATGATAGGCAGGAGAGAATTCATGTTTTTCACAAGATCGATCTTTGCAAAGGTGTTATCCTTGCTGGTGGCCATTATTTTGATCATGACGACCACGAATGCTGTCATCCTCTACTTCAGCACGCGCAAGGCGGTAGAGGAAAGCATTGCAAGCGTTGCGATGAGGACAGCGGAGCGGGTCGCGACGAATCTGGATGTGAAGAAATACGAGGAGTTTTTGCGGAACCCGACAGCCAGCGAGATTTACTGGGAGACGCGTGAACTGTTTAACACGTACAAAGAAAAAACAGGGGCGTATTACGTTTACACCGTTGGGGTCGAAAACAACAAGGCGTATATCTACATCTACGGTCAACCGAAGGAGTATGACGCTACAACAGGTGTGAGAATCAAGGAAGAAATGACCCCAGAATCGACGCCTGCCCAGCTGTTCGATGCGCTGGAAGGGAAGACGACGACTACCCCTGTGATCGATGATCCGCAATATGGGGTATACGTATCCGGATTCGCACCGATCCGCAACAGTGAAGGCAAGGTCATCGGGCTGCTCGGTGTAGACATCAGTGCGGATGACATCAATAGCACGAGCCAATATATTGTCTCGACCAGTCTGCCGATTATGCTTGGGTATGCGCTAGCGCTTGCCTTGCTGGTCATTCTCGTCAGCACGCTGCTGATCCGCAGGATGGTCCGCCCATTGCAGAGCCTGAGCAAGGCAGCCCGGCAAATTGCAGCCGGGGATCTGACCGTGGAGCGAATTGAGCCGAAGTCGAGGGATGAAATCAGGGAGCTGGCTGATTCGTTCAACGCAATGGTGACGGACTTGCATAACATGATCAACAAGGTGAAGGATGCCTCCGTGCAGGTTGCATCATCAGCGGAGGAGCTGTCGGCAAGCGCTGAGCAAAGCTCGCAAACGACAGAGCAGATCGCGCAATCGACAACGCAAATATCCCACATCTCCGAGGCCCAACACACCAACGTGGTCGAGACGACTGACTGGATCGTCCACTTGTCCGACAGCTCCGGTACGATCGCGGCGAAAAGCCAGGAGATGAACCAGTTGGCGCAGCAGGCAGTTGGTTCGTCAGAAGAAGGCTTGAAGGCGGTGACGAGTGTCATCGCGCAGATGCGGGAGATGAGTGAAACCGTACGGAACACCGCTGAATCCGTCAAAAAGCTCGGTGATCGCTCACAGGAAATCGAAAGCATCGTTGAATTGATTACAACCATCGCCGGTCAAACCAATTTGCTTGCGCTCAATGCGGCAATCGAGGCGGCACGTGCGGGAGAGCATGGCCGAGGCTTTGCGGTTGTTGCTGATGAAGTGCGGAAGCTTGCGGAACAGTCAGCCGAATCCGCCCAACAAATTGCCGATCTGATCCGGCACATTCAGGCGGAAACCGACCACGCTGTTCACGGAATGCAGGCAGGCGAGATACAGGTCGCCAAAGGCTTGGCCAACACGGAGCAGGTCAGCAGCGTCTTCCAATCGATTCGCTCCTCCATTTCTCACGTAAACGAAAAAGTAGGAGAGGTCACCGATTCGGTGGCAAAGTTGGAGGAAGGCATCCGCAAGGTGGAGGCATCGGCTAGCCATATCGCCTCCTCGGCAAAGGAGACGGCGTTAGCCAGCGAAATGAACGCGGCTGCAACCGAGCAACAGCTTGCATCCATGCAGGAAATTACCGCTTCGGCGATTTCGTTGGCACAGTTGTCTGAAGAGCTGCTGCACGTGTTGAATCGGTTCAAGGTGTAGATAGGTGACGGAGACATTTCCCCCATGCGCTTGCTGGGGGATTTTTTTGTGCAAAACAAGTGACGCGGCACAGGAATCTCATGTATATTTGTCTGGAATATACAGGGAAAAGATGGAAAACAGTGGTGGGAATCTTTCTGTGAAGGAGGGGCTTGGATGGCGAAGCGACGAATGCTTTTGCTTGGTGCCAGCGGTTATCTGGGCACACAAATCAGTACAGCGTGTAAAAGGGACCAAGCTTGGTCGTTCGCGGGCACATGCTGTTCCACACCAAAAGACGGATTGATTCGCCTCGATGTAACGGATGAACAACAAGTCGGTGCACTGCTTGCGGAAACGATGCCGGAAGTGGTCATCTGGTCGTTGATGAGTGGAACAGATGAATGGGCCGTCATGCAAAAAGGGTTGACCGCGTTGCTCGATCACCTGCCGCAGCGAACAAAGCTGCTGTTTCTGTCTACGGACGGAATTTTTGGACAAGGCACCGGCCATTTTTCGGAAGAAGCGCAAGGGGTCCCGCTTGATGACCGGAATCCGCTATCTGTTTACACGAACGCCAAGCTTTGGGGCGAGAAGCTGATCAGAGAGAGGCATGGCAACCATGTCATCGTGCGTGTCGGGCCGATCTATGGCAAGAACAGCAGCGGCATGTGGGACAAGCGCGTATCCGCCTTCAGGGAACAACTGGAAAACGGCGCTCACGTTTACCGGCCGGGGAACCTTTACAAGACGTTCATCCATGTCGAGGATGGGGCAGCGGCCATTCACGAATTGTCATCGGGTTCATTCACGGGTACGCTGCATGTGGGGCCATTGCAAAAAGAAAGCTACTTTTCATTCCACCAAAAAATAGCCAAAAGCCTCGGCTGGGCTGTCGAGCTGCTCAAGGAATCGGCGATTGCGGAGGAAGAGTCCCGTGAGCGAGGGGTTCCGCTGGATACATCCCTCGATACGATGAAAGCTACTCGGCTGCTGGCTACCACCTTCCGAAAAGTCGGAGACGAGAGGATCACGCTTCCGGGGGAGG
>JBLNEJ010000179.1:0-2885 GCA_050262535.1 Clostridia bacterium | reverse complement strand
GGTCGACATGACGCTTGGCCCTGGCGACTATCTGCTTATTTTTGACTCCAAAGGCAACATGCTCCTGCACACTGAGATGGAAGGGCAAAACCTCCTGAATTACAGCAACTCTGAAGGACGCTACATCCTGAGAGAAATCATGAACAGTCCACAGATTAGCCTTCTTTATCAATGGCAAAACCCGTCCGATCCATCCCCACGAGCAAAAATTGCGGTTTATCGCTATTTTGCCAAATGGGATTGGTATGTCGGTCTTTCCACCTATGAGTCTAACTTTTACAGCATGTTTGAAAATCTGAAATATTTGCTCATTTTCCTCGTCTTAGGCAGTTATGTCATTACCGCCATCTTATTTACGCTGGCTCGCCTTAAGGAGCGGGCATTGCGGCGTTCCACCAATATGAGCGAGCAGCTGGCGCATACGAATGAGAGTATTTTGATGACACTGGCCGTCGCGTTGGAGGAACGGGATGCCTATACGTCCGGGCACTCCCAACGAGTCGCCTATTATATGAGAGAAATCGCCAAGCAGCTGGGCTATTCGAGCGAGATGATTGATACGATCCATACAGGCGGTCTGCTGCATGATATCGGCAAGATGGGCATCGAGGATCGGATTTTGCTCAAGCAATCACGATTGACCGATGCGGAATACGCGATCATCAAGACGCACCCCTTGCGTGGGGAAGCATTGCTGCGGCGCCTGTACGCTCAGACTGCCAAGATCGATCAGCCCAAGATGGAGACGATCCTAACGATTACCCGTTCCCATCACGAGCGTTTCGACGGAAAAGGTTATCCAGATCGGCTGCGCGGCGAAGACATCCCCTTGATCGCCCGGATTGCGGCTGTCGCGGACTCATTCGATGCGATGACGTCCAATCGCGCGTACCGCATCGGCATGCCTTTCTCCGTCGCGTGTGAGGAGATCAGCCGCAATTCCGGCACACAGTTTTGTCCGGTGATCGTGTACACCTTCTTTCAATGCATTAACGAAGAAGTTTTTGCCCACGCCCATCATCTCACAAGAGCGGACGAGCTGTTGATTGAACATATTGAAGACGTGCATGGAGACGCAAAGCCTGCCGGTTAAAGCAAGTTCGAAACCGTCTGGAACAGCTGCTTCAAGAACGTTTTTCCGTCGCTTTCGATCAAAGCTGAAAAACGAAGTACACAAGGCGCACCGAGTTGGTGCGCCTTTCCCTTCGTTAGACGTTGCCCTGCTCCCTTACCGGAACTGAAACGGCACATGCAGCCGTTCCAGGATTTGTGTAAACCGCTCTTCCTCGTCACCATAAAACCGCACGCTCACATACTGGTTGAAATAGGATACGATGCGCTCGCTGTCCCCTTCCAACAGACGATAGTGCGGGAAAAGCGACAAATCTTTCAGCTCGTAAAAAAACTGATACCGCTCCTCCGTCAGTTCAGCCCGAAACGATCGGCTCACCACAACCTCGCCACTGCGATGCTCCCTGATGGTTTCGCTGGTTGCCCCCAGCAGACGCAGCACTTCTCCTGCACGTCCCTTCCATTTGTCCAGCAGCAGATGGTCGTTATACTCCAGCTCAAGATCGGTCAGCGCTGGTTGAACAGCCTCAAGCATCGCCATCCAAACTTTGCGTACGACCAGATTGGAAGGAGCAAACTGGTTGTCGTAAAAATTGTATTCCACCAGCGCGTGATCGGTCTGTTGATGACGATAAAACACAATTGCCTTCATCCGTGTCGCTTGCCCCCATTATCGCCCGCGAATCGCTTCAAGCGCTGCCCGGTCCAGCTTTCGTACAGCAGCAAACAACAATCGTTTTGCCGCCTGGTAGTCGTCTTCATGGATGATCGCGGCATGACTGTGAATATAGCGGGCCGGGATTCCGATGACAGCGGAAGGGACACCTTTTCCGTGATATTGAATAACGGATGCGTCTGTACCGCCTTTGGAAACATAAATCTGATACTTGATGTTTTCCTGCTCGCAAATCTCGACCAAAAAATCACGAAGCCCCGGCAGCATGATTAAGGTCGGGTCCATGATGCGCATCAGCAGCCCGTCACCCAGCTTGCCCATCCCATCCGTAGAGCCAGGCACATCACCGGCAGGACTCGCATCCAGCGCAAGGAAAATGTCAGGATCGACAAGGTGTGCTGATGTTTTGGCGCCACGTTCCCCTGGCAGTTCCTCCTGAACGGTAGCCCCGCAATAGATCGTGTTGGGATGGTTTCCGTGTTCATGCAGCTCTTTCATCAGCTCGATTGCCAGACTGCAGCCATACCGATTGTCCCATGCCTTCGCCATCAGCTTTTTCTCACTGGCGAGTACAGTAAACGGACATACCGGCACGATTGGCTGACCGACGCGAATGCCCAGCTTTTCCGCTTCTTCCTTGGAATCTGCTCCGATGTCTACATACATGTTCTTGATGTCCATCGGGCGTGTACGCAGCTCCTCTGGCAGCGTATGTGGCGGAATCGATCCGATGACACCGTCAATTGGGCCTTTTTCCGTGATGATTTGGACCCGTTGGGCTAGCAAAACTTGCCCCCACCATCCGCCGAGCGTCTGAAATGATAGGAAGCCCTTGTCAGAAATGCGGGTAACCATGAAGCCAACCTCATCCATATGCCCCGCGACCAGAACACGCGGACCATTTTCGTCTCCCCGCTTCACGCCAAAGATGCTTCCGAGATTATCTGTCACAATCTCATCCGTATAGCGGGATAAATAGTCTCGCATAATTTTACGTACAGGACCTTCAAACCCGGGTACGCCGGGTGCTTCAGTCAAGGTTTTCCATAATTCCATTTGAAACGGTTCTGCCACAGATTGTTCCTCCTTTTTCTTTTGCAGACAGCCTCAACCGCTGAGGCACTGCATGTTCCGTTCC
>JBLNEJ010000178.1:0-13625 GCA_050262535.1 Clostridia bacterium | reverse complement strand
CCCATGCCCGATCCCATGATGCTTTTGCAGAGCAAACGCGTCCTTCATGCTGGCCAACCGGGCATGACGTCCCGCTTGTTTACTCTGCTTATCCGTATCCCGGATTCGCATGAGAAGCGCTTCAACCGGCAGTTTCACCAAAGCGCCAAGTCTGGTGGCCAGCAGCTCAGCCTGATTAAACCCTCTTTCACGCAATCTCGCTTCATGAATCGGAACGAACGTTATGCATGAGATCCTTTCCTCACGAAAAAACCGCAGGTACCCAATGGCGAGAAGCAAAGCGAAGCAATCGGCCCAGCGCTCATCACCTCGATATTTGAAGGTGCTGATCCGCTCCCTTACCCATCCTTCATAGCGAAGCAGGCTGCGATTGTATTGCAGTGTATCATCTGGGGCTGTCTGGCAATCTCCGCACATGCCTTGCTCCTTCATTTGCCGACCACAGGTACGGCAAAGGTTCCTTTCAAGAAACGGTGATGCTTCCAGACATCCGGCACAAAGCGGTAGCTTTCCAAGCAAACGATAAACGTGTGGATAGACACGGCTGCAAGTGATTCGCTTTGCCATTGCGGTGATGACAGATTCCCGCTGCTTGCTCACTACCGCCCGATTGCAGGCAAGGCAACTGCTAGCGCCCATCACTCTTCAGCTCCTTTCGCAGGGTGAGTCCGATACGATTCATGCGTTTGATTTGCTTGATCGCGGCAAAGGGGGCACGAGCCTTTTTTGCAAGCACAAATCCAACAAATCCGCCAGGCGCCTCTGCCGAACGCCCAACCCTTCCCGCGATCTGCACGAGCGCCGCTTCATCGAATACGTCTGCCTCCGCGCCTAGCACGATGACATCGGAGCGGGGAATTGTCACCCCTCGCTCCAAAATGGTCGTTGTCACGATTAGCCTGATTTGCCGAAGTCGAAAGGACACCACCTTTTGTTCCCGCTCCGGGTCAGCGGCATGTACACCAGCCGATACAGCCGCATATTGCGGCACGTGATGTCGCAAATAGTGCAACACTAGCTCTATCCATTCGATTCTCGGGACAAACAAAAACAACTGCCTGTCCTTCTCCAGCGATTCGGCAATCATCTCCAGCAATCGGCTCATCCGCGTGCAAGCTCTTATCTTTTGATCAAGACGGCGTTCCGCAACTACCTGCGGCACAGGCAACGGATGCCCGTGATAGCGTAAAGGGAGCAGCACATGGGAATCGGATGAACGAGTGATTTGAAACAGCCGCCTGCGAACCAATTTTTTGGTCAGCTCATCAGGAGGGGTTGCACTGAGAAACAGCTGCTTTCCTCCCTTCGCTTTCGCCCGATTCACAGCACGATAAAGCATGGGATTACCCCTGTACGGAAACGCGTCCACCTCATCAACAATGACGAGCGTAAACCTCTGGTAATAGCGCATCACCTGATGCGTCGTAGAGATTACCAAACCGGCTTCTTCCCACTTATCCGGGCTGGAGCCATGAACTGCGATCACTTTGACAGTCGGAAACGCCTTTGTCAGGCGAGGTGCCAGCTCCAGCACGACGTCCTTTCGCGGGGTGGCAATCAATACGTGCCCACCTTTGGCCAACGCTTCATCAATGGCCGGAAAAATCAACTCGGTCTTCCCGGCACCACATACCGCCCAAATCAGGAACTTGCCTTGTTCGTTCCCGGTTGCGACAAATTGCCGGGCTCGATTGGCGGCAATTGCTTGTGCAGGGGAAAATTCCCCGCCCCATTGCAGCTGCCTGTTCCCGGTCATTTCCGCATCGGAGGCTTGGTGTGTCAACGCAGCACAAATGTAGACAGTACAGCATTTGCTTCGTCCCATCTCGAGGCAGGTCGTACAGTAGGCACAGGCTTGCTCACAAATATGACAGGCCGCTACCATGATTCCCGTATTACTCCCGCAACGCTCGCATGTCAGCAAAAGTCGATGTGCCACGATCCTTTTCTGTACTTGCATGCGGATGCCCGGTAAAAGCTGGGCACGACCCTGGAGAACAAGCAGGTGGAGCGCAGCGATCAGCTGTTGGGCACGAGCCGGATGTCCACGACGCTCTGACAATCGTTCGACTTCATCCATAAACAGCGCCCTGCCGCCAATCAGTCGTAAAAGCCGACCTGCTTCGCCGAAAGGAGGATGGCTCTCTTCCCTTTCCTCTGCATGCTGTGCAACGTCTCCCACATGAAACCGAAACATCATCGCTTGCCCGATCTGCTGCTGGTGCTCATGCAGTTTCCCATACAGGGCGTTCGTTTCCTTGACGAAGCCCACGGCCATACCCCGCAGTTCAGCAATCGTATTGTCTGAAATGGTTGTACCTTGCAATCTGTCGTTGATCTGTTCTCTGATGGCAAATGCAAGAGCAAGTGACGAGCTGCTGCCGATGACGAAAAGGCGCCTGCATTCCTGTTCTTCCCAAAACCGTTTGTCTACCGAAAAGCAGGGCGTCACATAGGACTGAATCCGATCATCAGGACGTAGGCTGACCTTGATATAGACAAGATAGCTGCGCATGCTTCCGCCTCCTCTTTTTTCTTATTTTGAAAAAAGACAGAGGGTTCCACAAATAAAAAAAGAGAGCTTTCACTTGGCTCTCATGGTTCGTGCGGCGCCCGCAAATCCAAAACATAGGCGGGTTCATCCGTACTCTCTTCAACTGTAACAAGCAAATGATTGCGTATCAGTATCGAAATGATTTTGCGTGTATCATCGGTGGAGCCATGATCCGCCAATTGAATTCGAATCGGTGTGCCTTGCCAATGTGAAGCAAACACGACAGAGCGCACCGCTTCTTCCAGTTGTTCGGCCGACTGGTACAAGAGTATCCGCACCAGTCGTGGGGAAAGATCCCGTTGAAACGGTTTTCTGTAAACAAGACGATCAACCATGAACGCGATCAGGACAGCACAGCTATACGAAACAACGAGCCAAATCACCAGATCGTGCAGCATGAGCATCCCTCCATACTGACAGGGTATGCTCTGATTTGACTTGTTGTTAATGGTCAAAACCCGAAACTCTCGTTACAGGCGCACCCAACCATTTTTAATGGAGATGACGACAGCTTGTGTACGGTCTTGCACATTCAGTTTTTGCAAAATGCTGCTGACATGGTTTTTGACTGTCTTTTCGCTAATAAACAGGAATTCGCCAATGGCCCGGTTGCTTTTTCCTTCCGCCATCAGCTGCAAAACTTCCAATTCACGGCGGGTTAACGATTCGATCACGTGTGCATCAACCGTAACAGCCGTTTCGTACACAGCCATCTGTTCTACCGATTCCTCCTGCTCACTCAGGCGACGGAACTCATCGATCAGTTTTCCGGTTACTTTCGGATGGACATACGCCCCCCCACGTGCGACAACACGTACAGCTTCCACCAGCTCGGACGTTCCCATTTCCTTGAGCAGGTAACCCGATGCCCCAGACCGAAGCGTACGGTATACATAGCCTTCGTCATCATGGATGGAGAGGATAATGACACGCGTTTGCGGACAGACCGCTACTACTTCTTCAGCGGCGGCAACGCCATTTACATGAGGCATGTTGATATCCATCAGCAGAACCTGCGGTCTGAGCTGTTCAACCAAAGTAACGGCTTCCGCGCCATCGGAGCCTTCCCCGACAACACAGAAATCGTCTTCCATCTCCAAAATACGCTTAACGCCTTCCCGGAACAACTGGTGATCGTCAACCAGGACGATACTGATTTTTTCTTTCTGTTTTTCCAATGTTCTCACCTTCCACCAATGCACGTAGTCTCTACCTTTTAATCGGAATTTGGAATTGAACGCGCGTCCCCTTGTTGGGTTGCGAATGAATCTCCATCTTTCCTTCAAGCAACTGGGTTCGTTCCTTCATCCCCAAGATTCCAAAAGATTCTCCATCTGCGCTTTTTTCCTCTACGACAAACCCGACCCCGTCATCTTTGACGACAATCAAAATTTGCTCGTATTGGAATTCCACCTTCACATGAACCTTGCTTGCTTTCGCATGTTTGAAGGTGTTATTCAAGCACTCCTGGATCAGACGGAAAAGTGCAGCCTTCACAGAGCTTTCCAGATGCTGCTCTTTTCCGAACACAACGACCTCAATGTTTAAATTGGTGCGCTCCTCAAACGTCTGGCAATACTTCTGGATGGTCGGGACCAACCCGAGATCATCAAGTGCCATGGGACGCAAATCGAATATAATTCTGCGTACATCGGCCAGGCTGAAGCGGACCATGTCTTTGAGTTCATGCAGCTCTAGCTGTGCCTCAATCATTCTTTCATTCTTCAGCATCCGCTCCACAATCTCGGTCCGCAATACAACGTTCGCCATTGATTGGGCCGGACCATCGTGGATTTCCCGTGAGACGCGCTTGCGTTCCTCTTCCTGGGCCTGAATGATCCGTAATCCCATCATTTGATGCTGCTTTGCCGTTTCCAGAGCTTCCCCAATCTTGCTCAAGTCGCCGGTCAAGTACGTCAGCGCTACACCGATGTGGGACATCAGACTTTCCGCCTTGACAATCGTTTCTTCCAGATTGCGCAAGCGCCGTTCCAATTCGTCACGACGACGGCGCAGATTGGCCTCACGCTCCCGACTGACTGTCAGTTCAATCTGAATGTTGTTGGCTTCTTCATACGCTTTATGAATATCTTCTTCCGTATAGCTGTGAAAGTGGCGACTGACCTGGGCTAACCGTGATTTTGCCTTGCGGTAGGCAAGATCCAGCTTGTCCACCTGCGTGATCACCTTGCTGATTTCGTTGCGCACTTCCATGATTTCATACTTCATCGAGCCGCATTCACGTCGCGCGTTTTCTGAAATCTCAAATATTTGCTTTCTGCTTGCCTCCACCGTCTTCACCGTTTTTTTGAAGACGCCATCTAACAGACTAACGTCTACCTTCTGACTCATGATTGCTCCCCTCAAAAATTCGTTTTCACCCTGGTGAATAGCTCCAGAAGATGTGCGGTATCTACTTCATGCAGGCCCACATCAAATCGTGGAATGGCCAGTGGGTTTGTACCCTGTTTCACAACGGCCGGCTTCGAGTTGAAGGCATACTTGTATCCTGCCTGCTCGGCTGTCTCCGTCACGATATCGTTTGTGAAACCGAACGGAAACGAGATCACCTTGATCTCTTTTTCTGCCACTTGAGAGAGAGCGGCACGCGACATCATGAAATCAACATAGAGACGATTACGGTATTCCCCTTCCTCTTCCAAACGGGATAAATCCTCCAGGTAAACAGGAGCTGTCTCTGGTGCCAGTTCTCCCCACTCATTTTTCTCACGTTGCTCATGCAGGCTGTACGTGTGAGATCCGATATCCGCCAATCCGCTGGCAAGCAACTCCTTTACCTGTAAGTCAGAAAGCGGTGTCGTCATGTTCTCACGCTTACGTTCGATGGAATCGCGCAATCGGCTGGCAATCAGAAAGTTGACGGATGGAAACTGATACTGCTTCAGAAGCGGAAAAGCCTGCGTGTAGTAGCTTTCGTATCCATCATCAAACGTAATCAGCACCGCATTATCGGTCATCAGTACCCCTGTATCAATAAACCGCAGAAACTCACTCAGAGAAATCGGATGGAAATCGTTCTGATACAAAAAATCCAAATGCGCCTTAAATTCAGACGGACTGATTTCATAGCGCCGATCTGTTTTATCCGACACATGGTGATACATTAAGACAACTACTTGATTATCATACCATTTTTGCTTTTTTACCGATTGGGGCAATAGTTCTACCTTCGGCGGCCCGCTTTGTTCCATCGGTACTGTTTTTTCCAGTTCAGAGGACTGTGTCAGTTTGCTGGCAGTTTCCCCTGAAGGAATGGTACGAACGGCTTGCTGTGCCTGACTCCACCAAATCCCGACGGACAAAACAATTGTCAGCACAATCAGAAAGGTAACGTAGAAGGACATCTTTTTCAACACATAGATTCCTCCATTTTCACTCTTAATTCAAGTTCGACAATCATTCTCCAATTCCTTTATCTATGTCCTTCCATTCCTGTAGAGATTTGCTGAAATGAACCAAAAAATGAGTAAATATCATGAATTTTCCCCAATTTCACGGAAAAATGCCTAGTGTTTCCACTAGGCATTTGACATTTTATGCGTTTTACGCCCGGCTTACTTTACGAGTTCAGCAGCGTCCTTTTTCAAATCATCCGCTTTATCTGTTTGCTCCCAAGGAACGTTCAGATCGTTGCGGCCAAAATGACCGTAAGCAGCCGTTTGCTTGTAGATTGGACGGCGCAGGTCAAGCTGCTTGATAATACCGGCAGGACGGAGGTCAAAATGCTTGCGGATCAATTGCACCAGGTCCTCTTCACTGATTTTGCCAGTGCCGAATGTGTCAACACTGATCGAAACAGGCTGTGCTACCCCGATCGCATAAGCAACTTGCACTTCGCATTTGTCTGCCAAGCCAGCAGCAACAATATTTTTCGCAACATAACGCGCGGCATAAGCACCGGAACGGTCAACCTTGGTTGGATCTTTTCCAGAGAATGCGCCGCCGCCGTGGCGAGCATACCCCCCGTACGTATCTACGATGATTTTGCGGCCGGCCAAACCTGCATCGCCTTGAGCACCACCGATTACAAAGCGGCCGGTCGGGTTGATGAAATACTTGGTTTGGCCGTCCAGCAGATTGGCTGGCACCACTTGCTTGATGACATGCTCAGTCAGATCCGCTTTGATTTGATCCAAGGCGGTTTCCGGAGCATGCTGGGTGGAGATAACAATCGTGTCGATACGAACTGGCTTGTCGCCATCGTATTCAACCGTTACTTGTGTTTTTCCGTCTGGACGCAGGTACGGAAGCGTTCCATTTTTGCGCACTTCAGTCAAACGGCGAGCCAGCTGGTGAGCCATGCTGATTGGCAATGGCATCAGCTCGGGTGTTTCGTTGCAGGCAAAACCGAACATCAGGCCTTGGTCTCCGGCACCGATTGCTTCGATCTCGGCATCGGTCATTTTTCCTTCTCTTGCTTCCAGCGCCTGGTCTACTCCGAGAGCGATGTCGGCCGATTGCTCGCCAATCGCCAGAATCACACCGCACGTTTCAGCATCGAAACCATACTTGGCGCGATCATAACCGATTCCGCGGATCGTATCACGAACCAGCTTTTGAATATCTACATACGTGCTCGTCGTAATTTCACCTGCTACCAGTACCAAGCCGGTGGTTACCGAGGTTTCGCAAGCAACGCGAGCATTCGCATCTTTTGCCAAAATAGCGTCCAATACCGCATCGGAAATTTGGTCGCAAATCTTATCGGGATGACCTTCCGTAACGGATTCTGAAGTAAACAAGCGACGACCTTTTTGTAAAGCCATGATTCTACCTCCTTTATTCTCATGCAACAATCTGGGGGATAGCCGAATCAGTGAATCAGGTTCGTTCTACTCCACAAAAATAAAACCTTTTCCCTAATTGTGAGGAAAAGGTGCTTTTTGTATGCGTTCCCTAACCTCTTATCGGCCAGAATGGTGGACCATCCTGCTGGTTAGCACCGTCATTATCGGTTGCCGGGTTTCATCGGGCCAGTCCCTCCGCCTGCTCTGGATAAGAGTATCCATTACGCATATGATCATAAACATTTTTGATCGGGGTGTCAACATATTATTTTATTTAGTATTTTTCCGGAATCCGGGTCGGTCATTCGCCCGGAAATACTGGGGCGGGTTGTCCCTTCCGCCCTTAGAGCTTGTACGCTTTGGCCAAAAGGACAACCATCTCCGCACGGCGGGCAAATGCATTCGGCTTGAAATAGTTCCCGCTATATCCGCTGATCCATCCCCTGGTCGTCAGCGACTCAATTGCCGGTGCAGCCCAATGGTCGTTGGCAACGTCGCGGAAGCTGGAGTAGCTTCGCTGGTACAGAAGAAGATCTTGGGCCCGGGCCACCATCAGCGCCATTTCAGCTCGGGTCAAAATTTTGTTGGGCTGGACGGTTCCGTTGTCATATCCCTTTAAAATTCCCATCTGGTACGCCTGCATCATCGGTTGATACGCCCAATGGCCGGATTGGATATCCTTGAACGGATTACGCTTGTACACCGATTGTACTGATTTCCCGCTCTTCTTCATCGCTTGCATCAGCATGGAGGCAAACTGCGCTCTCGTTACCGATTGATCGGGGCGGAAGGTGGAATCCGGAAAGCCGTTTACAACTCCCTTCAAGCTTAGACGGGCAATGTCTGCACGTGCCCAATGATTGGTGATATCCCGATAGCCAGCAACTAAGCGATCCCGTTGCAGTGTAATCCGGTACGCATCGTACTTGAAAGGAACATAGCTGTGCAGGCGAATATAATACGTTCCTGCCTTCAGCTTCATTTCCAAGATCGTTTTTCCAGAATCAGACAGTTGAGCTACATCCGTTTCGGCAAACAACGCGTAATTCAGGTTATTGGCATTGTACAACATCAGGTTGACCCCGGATTGAACGGGAATGTTCGGAGCCTTGATGGTCACATAGGAATCGTAGTCCAGCTTGAACTGATACCAGTCGTAATCGGTTTTCGTGGCGAGTGTTCCGGTCAGCAGCGTTCCACTTCGTAACGGAGTTGCCAGCTTTGCAGTATCGTTCGGTTCGTTCGTGTCCTGACGAATCGGTGTATAGTCCAGCGTTAAACGATATTCCCCGTTAACAGCACTACCCGAATATTCATAGGTACGGATGAAATACTTGCCAGGCGATACCTCCAACGCTACCTTTTCATCTGGATCATTCCGATCCCCGCTATCGGATTCCTGTGGATCACCGCCCTGTTTTATCACACTGAGCACAGGGTCCGTACGTTTGTTGTCCGGTGACAATTCAACCTGCAGCCGTCCGTTTTCCCGTACATAGTACGAGAACCAGTCGCGGTCGCCCGGTGAGTCAAAGTTTCCAATAATGGAAACATGATTGCCAACAGGCAACGGACGAGCCTGGGATTGGTTGTCGTTCCCCTCGTAACGGTCGGGCCCAATGGCAAACTCACTTGTGATCGTATAGGCTAGTCCGCTGACACCGCCGCTTCGCTCCATTTTGATATACATTCGCCCTGCCTTGGAAGGGACCGAAAGCGTATCGCCATTTCCCCAATAATAGGTAGCCGGCTGACGATCCTCAATGAAAAACGTGACGGCCAGCGGCGTTGACAGTCCGGAAGTTACGCGGGAGGTAAACGTCGTTTTTCCTGCATACGGTACATCAACATAATACCAGTCCACCGTATCCTTGCTGGTTAATTGTCCTCGCAGCTGCGACTCGATCGGAAACGGTCTGGCAGTCGACATGCTGTTGTTCGGCTCGTAAAAATCGATCGATGGATTCGTCCGCACCGCAGACGAAACATTCAGCAGTCCATAGCCGGTTTTACGATCCCAACCGGGAGTCTCCAGGTTGCTTGCGGTTTGATACAGCAATTGCCGAACGTCGAGCGGCGACATTTTTGGGTGTTTGGCCAAAATCAAGGCAGCAGCCCCGGCTACTTGTGGTGCAGCCGCTGAAGTACCCGACATGGCCCCGTAGCCCCCTCCACGAGTCGTGGTATAAATCTTCCAACCCGGTGCCATCAAATTCAATTCGGGTCCGATGTTGGACTGGTACACCGGCTTGTTGTTCGCCTGAACCGCCCCAACGGCGATAACTGTTGGATAAGCAGCTGGATACGTTACGCGGTCCGCTTCATTGCCTGCTGCCGAAACGATGATTGCTCCATTCGCTTCCGCCCTGTTGACAGCACGCTCCAGTTCCGGGGAGGTGCTGATACTGCTCATTGAGGTCAGGATGATCTTGGCACCACGATCTAAGGCTACGTTGATCCCTTTTGCCAGGACATCGACTTTTCCCTGCCCTTCCCGATCGAGCACTTTGATCGGAAGGATGCGTGCATTCCAAAGCACGCCTGTAACCCCCAGCTTGTTGTTTCCTTTGGCTCCCAGAATCCCGGTTACCTGTGTGCCATGCCCATTATCGTCCACGGGTCCTTTTTTTGGATTGATCAAATTGACACCCGGCAACAGATTTGGTTTCAAATCGGGGTGCTCGGCATCCACACCGGTGTCGAGGACCGCTACCGTAATCGCTGTATTCCCGGTAGCAATTTCCCAGGCCTTGTCCGCCCGAATCTGTTTGAGGTAAGACTGGTTGGAATAATGCGGATCATTGGCATTAATTGCTGCTTCTACAACGTTGCCATTGCCGAAGTTCGAGAAGAACATGCCAAACACTGCCAAAAGACAAGCGAATCTGATGATTTTCCCCATTTCGCTGTCCTTCCCTCCTTCTTCCCGGTTGAATCGCAATGGCCGTGTACCGTTTCGTTATTTATTTTTCTGTACGTCCTTGGTCCACTGGTCGATTGCGTCCTTCAGGTTGTTCTCCGATTTTTTCTTGGCATCATCGATATTTTCGCCTGTCAGTATTTTCAGGGCGTCGCCGATGCTTTCGCGTGCATCCTCTTCATATTTGCGGAAATCTTTCAAATCATCCTTGTCCGACGAGTCAATCCAATCCTCCAACGCATTGAGAGCCTTGTTTTTGCTCTTGACCGCGTCATCTAAATAGTCGATGACATCTTCCATTCGACGTTCCCATTTGCTGCCCAGGCCCTTTTGCTCACCCAATTCGTTGGCAAGCGCATCCATCCGGTCCTCCATGACATCAAACGGTGCAGTACGATAGTTCAGGCGTTGGCGCAACTGAGTCATGTCAGGGTCTTGATTGAAAGCTAATTTTGAATATACAACATTTTCCAAGTCCCGTGAAGTGTCAAGCAATGTTTTCGCCAGCGTGGCAATGTTGATCACATCCTGACGCATCATCCCTGCATGATAATTGCGTGCGTCGTATGGCACATTGTTCATGAAGCCAGGCTCAACAATACGGGTGGAGCTTGTCGTCCGTCTCCCTGAGGAATCCTCTGAACCAGACGTACCCGAGCCCCCCAAAAACATATGGGCCTGATAGGACTGTCCGTCGACATAATACGCCACTTTATTCAATTGCCGAAGCGATTCAGCAGGAATGTACAATTCCCCTTCGATCATCACGGCCCGCTGTTGTACCGGTGATTTGTCAATCACAAGTTCAAGCTTGTCATACGCTCCAAACTGTCCAAATGGACTTACTCCAGCGGCCAGCACGCTTGCCGCCGCTCCCATTACTGCTATACCCGCAATCAGTGAAAATCCAACCCGTTTCTTCATTGAATCCTCTCCTCTCCGTCGCTTTTCTTTAGCATAATTGATCGGTGCGTCACGATACAATCGTCCGTTGCTCCTAAAAACCCCATTGCCCTCAGAAACCGTCTGATCGGAGTACGGTAAAAAACCTCCACTCGTCGTCTCTGCCCGACGCAATGGAGGTTACCTTCAACTACTGGATCAAGCCCTTCGGTTGTTCATCTTCGGTTTGTTCATTTTCCGGCTTTGCCTCGGGAATATATGCAGTTAGCTCCGTGAGATCAAGATAAGCCTTTTTCAAGGAATCCTGCGGAACATAGAACGCCCATATGCGAATGCTGTTCGCATCGACTCGGAGGTTCTTCATGCCATAATGCATCGATGCGACCTCATCTCCCGATTTATCGCGGATCGAGAGTGGCACTTCCGTAAACTCCAGCCGTTTATCCAGACCATTGCGGAACAATACGATGACCTTCAATCCGCCATCATCGCCAGGCATAATTTCAAGGACTCGCAAATCGACTTGACCGTCTGCCACCGGATGCTGCGCAGTTGCCAGCTTCGTGTATTTGTCCTGCTCGTCAGGCGTTAAGCTGCTTCCCTGTTGTACCTGCTCACTGCTGGCACCCTTTTTCTTCGGGGCGATATAAACAAGGGAGAGCGGAACCTCTTCTTCCGGAATCTGGTCGAATTCGTCCCAACGGAACAAGAATTCGGATGGGCGGCTGCTAAGGTCGCCAATCGGCCCGAATTGGAACATATCAAAGGTTTTACGTGCTACTACCGTACCATCAGGTGTCACCAATGCAAGCGGCAGCTTGTTGAGCAGAACATCGCGGTTGGTCGCATTGCGGATGAACGTCAGCACAAGGTAGCCGTCTTTGAGCACATTGGTGAAGAAAGGAATAACCCCCAGCTCATCGCGTACGACGGAGGGCAGCTCATCGTGAACCAACTGAAGCAATTCGGATTCAGCCTCATCAAGATTTTGTCCCCAAGGCCCTGTGTACGAAAGAGTTAACTCTTTGGAAGAAAGCCGTGTCGCCGATTGCTCCGGATTTTCAATGCCCGAGACACCCAGATACGTCTCCCGGTGCAAATTGTTCTGGATTTCCTCTTTTACCGTTTCCAAATTATCACGAGAACCAAACCAGTTCTCCAGTAACCAGCTCATCTTGTTTCCTCCTCCAAAAAACTTAATTCATGATCTGCAGATGCCATTCGCTCAAATCGGCCGATGGCTTCCTTATAATTTCTGCCGGGAACACCAGCATCCACGGGCGGCTGGTATGCGGCCTTACGCGCAATGTTGTCGTATCGAGGGTGCCTTTTGCGATGACATCGCCAACCCCGTCGGTAATTCTGACATCCAGTGTCTCAGGAGCGTATTCATGCTGCGTTGCATTGCGTATCAGCATTCCGACTACGAGATTCCCACTCTTGGCCTTGCCGATATAAAAACCGACGTGTTCAATCTGATTCGGTTGCATGGATGGCAGCACATCGACAATGTATTGCAATCTTTCTTTTTGACGGTCGCTCATCCGTGCTTCCATCTCAGGGTCGAGATCGAGAAATTTTGGCCAGACATGGGTGCGTTTCCCGATATTCAAGGTAACCTTCCAGCGAGAGAACTGCAGATTGTCACTTTGGAAGCTTTCCGTCGGGAAAAAGACTTCCCACGGACGACTTGTTCCCGGCGGAATTGCTCCGAGACCAGACATATCAAACGATTGTTGGGCAAAGAGTCGGTCGTCCAAATACACGGAAAGGGTAACGTTCTCAAAGCGTGCCGCCCGCTCCATCGCGTTCCGGAAAAAGAGGGCCACTGTAACCCCATCCTCCGCTGGAATCAAACTGAAGCCAGCGACACCGATCGTCCCTTTGTCCATCTCGGGCAAATCTGCCTGTAAAAAGCGCAGCGTATACTTTTTCTCGTGATCCAGCCGTTCTTCCCAGCCTGGATGCAAGGAAAGCTCCGTTCTTACTTTTTCCACCACTGCATTTGCGATGGAATTGGGGTTCGATGCGGTTTCTCCTTTTACGATTGATTCTTCTGCCAGGTCCTTTTTTATCTCATCAAGCGGACGCAGTTGTTCATCTTTTTGAAACCAGTTTTTGAAAAAAGAAAACATGTGGCACCTCCTGGGTTATTGTTGAATGACGGACATCTTCCAACTGGTCAGATCCGGGTCTTGCTTGATCATGCTCTCGGGCGGGAAGATAAAGAGCCACGGTTTGCTAGTTTGCGGGTTTACAGTCAAGCTGCCAATTTCAAACAGCCCTTTGGCAGCAATGTCACCGGTTGCATCATGCAGGGCCAATGGCAGCTTCTCGAACGTCAATGCCTGTTGGGCCCCGTTACGGATTAACATAAGCGCTCGCAGCGATCCGTCGTTGTCTTTGGACAGCTGGACACTGTGCATGTTTACCTCATTTT
>JBLNEJ010000177.1:0-3407 GCA_050262535.1 Clostridia bacterium | reverse complement strand
TAAAACAGGTGGAGCAATTCAAGCAGGAGGGATTTTTGCCGCATTCCAAATGGGCTCCCGTTCAGGCCGTGAACGAGTCCAACATGCTGCAGGCAGGTGAGTATCTGTTCCAGGCTCAATGCATGTCCTGTCACACGGTGGACGGATGGCGAACCAATCGTGCGATGGCACAGCGCATCCCCGGGTGGACGAAGGATGGAATCGCCAAATATGTAAGCAATTTGCATGAAGCCCGATCGTTCATGCCGCCGTTTGCAGGCAATGAGAAGGAGCTGGAGGCGCTCGCCGCCTATCTGGAAAAGGTCGGAACGCCAAAAAACGGCTTGCAGGGGCAAGCGCAGAAAGGAGAATAAGCGATGAACCATGACCTCTTGGGCAAAATTTCACATGTGCCAAACGATCTGGAGCTGGTCATTCCGGGGAATGTTTCGTTTCTCGAAGCGCTGCTGGTGATTGCCTTCATCCTGCATATCGTGTTTGTCAATGTGATCGTGGCAGGCTCGGCCAATGCGCTTTTTCTGGAATTCAAAGGGATACTGCGCAAAAACAGCATCTATGATGAACTGGCTCGTCATCTCGCCACCCATGTTTCCATCAACAAAAGCATTGCCGTCGTGCTTGGCGTCGCACCGCTTCTAATCATCAGCACGATCTATACGCAGTTCTTTTACCCGTCGACGATTCTGATCGGGAAGATGTGGCTGCTCTTGGTGCCGTTGCTGATTCTGTCCTTTTTGCTGCTGTATGTCTACAAGTTCACGTGGGAGGTTTGGCAAAAATGGAAAGGCCTTCATCTAGCATTCGGCCTGCTCGGTACGGCGATTCTGCTGTTCGTGCCGCTCGTGTTTATCGTCAACGTGGCCTCGATGCTGTACCCGGAGCTGTGGCAGCAATCGCGCGGATTTTTCGCTTCCTTGTTTGCCTATCCGACCATCTGGCAGCGATATGCCCATTTCATGGCATCCAGCTTCGCGGTGATGGGATTGTATATGTACTGGTGGGGAGGCAGACGGCTGAAGAAAGAAGACGATCCGGTTTTCGTCGAGGCCAAACGGTTTGGTAAGCGTGAAGCGCTGCTCTTTACCGTGCTCCAGCTGCTCGCTGGACCGTTGCTGCTGTTTAGCATGGATGAACGTGTGACGCGTATGTTTCTCGGTGGCTCCGCCCTGCATGTCAGCTTGCTGGCTGTGACGATCGTGCTGGCTGTTGCGCTCATCTTCATGCTGGTCAAGCTTGTCCAGAAGGAGAGCCGACGGACGTTTGTTGCCGCATTGACGTTGCTCTGCCTGATGATCGGCACCATGAGCATTCTCCGCCATGAAGTGCGTGAGCTGTATTTGCAGCCGTATCAGCAGGAAGCACCCCGCACTGTGCAAGCGGTTCAGGCACAGAACTGATTCAAGCAGGAGGTACTTACATGACCTACCGTAAACTGAAAGGAATGACCATTCTCTTACCGCCGACCATCATCGGCGGCTTTGAGTTTATCCGGCACGACTTTTTGCTTCGCTATTTGAGCATGGAAGCGGGCAATTATTACATCACAATCCTGACGCTGCTGCTGTCGTACATTTTTGCCACCTGGATGTTTAAAAAAATTGAACGGATGAATGCCCGATTGGCCGAAGAACAGACACAGCGCGCCGTCTACGAGGAGCGGGAGCGGCTGGCGCGGGAGCTGCACGACAACATTGCCCAATCGCTGTTTTTGCTGAACGTCAAGCTCAAGCGTCAGGATTTGGCCGAGGCGCGCAATGCGGTAGCGGAGATTGACAACAATGTACGTCAGGCAATCTTTAATTTGCGTTCCTCTCCTCAGGAGGGGGTGGCATTGTCGGCGCGCATCGGAAAATGGCTGGGAGAATGGTCGGTGTTGACCGGCATTGAAGTGGCTACCGTTATGGAGGGCATCGACGGGTTTTTTACACCCGCCGAGGAGGTTCAGCTGTTCGGCATTATTCAGGAGTCGTTTACGAACATTCGCAAGCATTCAGGGGCAAAGCAGGCCAAAATTTTGCTGCGGGCAGACGGAACGAACTGGAAGCTGTGGATCGCTGACAATGGGCAGGGCGGCTCCATTCCTGCCGAGGAAGCTCGCAAATACGGGCTGTCCATGATCCAGGAGCGGGCCGACAAGCTGGAGGCCAAGCTGGTCATTCAGCAAGTGCCGGGCATGCAGATTACGCTGCTCGGGAAAAAAGGGGGACAAGCACAATGATGCCGTTTCGCGTATTGGTGGCAGATGACCATCCGCATGCAAGAGAAGCGATCAAGACGATGTTGAACGACGACGACAGCTACGAGCTGGTGGCCGAGGCGCGAAATGGGCTCGAAGCAATCCGGTACTGTGAAGAGTACCAGCCTGATCTCGTACTGATGGACATTCATATGCCGGAATGTGACGGATTGGAGGCAACCCGGCGGATCAAGCAGCAATTTCCGGTCGTGAAGGTGATCATGCTGAGCGTCTCCGATGATATCGCCGATTTGTTCAGGGCGGTTCAATTCGGGGCCCAAGGTTATTTGCTGAAAAATATGGACCCGGACGACTGGATCAGCTACATCCATTCACTGATGGAGGGCAAAAGCGATCTCTCCCGCAAGTTGGCGGGAAAAATGCTGTACCAGTTCCGCGAGACGGTTGAGACGGGCGAGCCGCTTCCGGAGGTTTTGACCTGCAGGGAGCGTGAGATCCTGATGTTTATCGCGCAAGGGGACACGAATCGGCATATCGGTGAGCAACTGAAGATCGCGGAAAATACGGTGAAAAATCATGTGAAAAACATACTGGACAAATTGAAGCTGGAAAATCGGGTTCAGCTCGCCTCCTACGCTGTGCGGCACCGGATCGTCCAGCACTAGCTTCGCTGACATCACAAGTGCACTGGAAATGACGGAAAATTGTCACAGCCAAAGAGGTTGCCGTTATTGACTTGACGCGGCTTCTCTTCGATAATACCAACATACGTTACAAGTACGAGTATAGGTATTAACGGAGGGAGAGCCATGAGCAAGAAAATTATCATCGTTGGCGGAGTTGCCGGGGGAGCAAGCGCTGCGGCAAGGCTGCGTCGTTTGAGCGAACAAGATGAAATTATCATGGTGGAGCGAGGCGAATACATTTCCTTCGCCAACTGCGGACTTCCCTACTATATAGGCGGAGCGATTACGGACCGGAACAAGCTGCTTGTCCAGACGGTGGACGGCATGTCTCAAAAATTCAACATGGACATTCGCAATTTGAGCGAGGTCATGCGAATCAACCGCGATCGCAAAACGGTGACGATTCGCAAGGTGTCAACCGGTGAAACGTATGAAGAGTCGTACGATGTGCTGCTGCTCTCGCCGGGAGCCAGGCCGATCAAGCCGCCGATTCCCGGCATTGATGAAGCGCGTGCGTTGTTTAC
>JBLNEJ010000176.1:0-5996 GCA_050262535.1 Clostridia bacterium | reverse complement strand
ATCGCGGTTGATACGCCAAGGCAAATCCCGTTTTTGGGCATCGTACCATTTCAACAAATCAGTGGAAAACCCGAACACCTCGAACGCTTCTGGCAGACGGGCATTTGTTTGTGCATGTTTGCTCATGTTGTCACTCCTTGCAAATCGATCGGACGAAACGCCCACATATGCAGCTTGGCTGCCCCCCCGATCACCAGCTGTACCAGCACTTCATCGGACAAACGCCAGCTGCGGATGCTTTCATAGGTGGACAGCTCTTCCACTTCGAACGCTTCCACGAACGTATTCGGCTGCTCCACACCTTCCAGCAACCGATAGCCGATTCCCCCGCGCTTCTCGACTTCCTTGGGGATACTACGAATATGGCGATCATACTGCTCGCGTTGATCCGGATCTATTTTATACTCCACAAATATTGTGTACATGCACATCGCCTCCTGAACAGACAACTCCTTCTATAGTAGCGGAACACGTTTATCCTCCACAAGAGAAGGGAAAAAAACGGGTGTACAATTTTTGCGCTTCATGGAAATTCGCTGCGCGAAAACGCTATAATAACATTATCTGCATTGCAAGGGAGGACACCTGCTGCCATGGATACCGCCACTCATGTCGTTATGGGGTTCGGGTTGGCCGGCCTCGCCCATCTTGATCCAGCCGTGGCTGCAGTGCCCGGTTTGGCTGAAGCTGTCATGCTCGGCACCGTAATCGGCTCGCAAGCGCCTGACCTGGATGGGTTTACCCGCTTCCTCGGAAGTGCGGCTTACATTCGCAATCATCGTGGGAAATCCCACTCCATACCTGCCATCTTTATTTGGACGCTGCTCATCTTCGCCAGTGTTCAATGGCTGGCACCGGAAGCGCTGTGGCTACACGTGCTTGGATGGACCTTTCTCGCCGTTTTCCTCCATGTTTTCGTCGATCTGTTCAATTCCTATGGTACGCAGGGGCTATACCCGTTTAGCAAGCGCTGGGTTGCGCTGGATACGATCTTTATTTTTGACTCGGTCATATTTGCCGCGCATTTGCTCGGTCTTGGACTGTGGCTGGCTGGGGCAGACCCTGGACGCATTTTCCTCTATCTGTACCTGGGGATCGCCTGTTATTACGTGTGGCGCTACCGTGTCCACAAGCGCGTGAAGCAGACCGCCGAGCAGGCGCTGCAGATGAAAGGCAGCTACTGGCTGATTCCGACGCATTCCTGGAATCAATGGACCTTGATCGTGAAGACGGCCACGCATTGGCATGTCGGGGAAATGAACGGGAATGAGCCGATCATTTTCGACACATTCGTGATCAAGCCGGAATCCGAGCTGGTGCGCATCGCCAAAACGGATAAAAAGGTTCAGTCGCTGCTGCACTTCACCAGCTTTGCCATCCCGTTGGTTAAGGAGCACGACTTCGGCTACGAAGTGAAATGGATCGATCTGCGCTACCGCTCGCGTTTTGGCGGAAAAAGCCATTACATGTTTGTCGCCGTTGTCTATCTGGATAAGCAGCTGGCGATTCGCGACTCGTTTGTCGGCTGGATTCATCGCGGCGAGTATCAGCTGACGAAAAAGCTCGATCCGGAAAAAGGCACACAGCTGCAATAGGAATACGACCTTCTAAAAGCCAAAAACGCGGGAACGATGTCCCGCGTTTTTGGCTTTTCCGCTTATTTCCTGAAAACCGCCTCGTAAAGCTGTTGAAGCACAGCTGCTTCCACCTCGTAAAAGCCGCCGTGTACTTGCTCCCCGCTATTGGAGCCGCTGGTGATAAAGACGAGCCCCGTCTTTTCGTCACGGTCAAAATACAGACCGGACAGCAAACCGTATGCATTCCCGCCGTGTCCATACATTCGCTTTCCTGCGATGCATTGGTCGGTAATATGGAATTGCAAGCCGATCTCGTCAAAAGAATCGTTGACTCCAGCCTGCTTCCATTGTGTGGAGAGCATCTGCTCGACGGTCTCCTCCTTCAGGATTCGTGCCCCATTGAAAGAACCGCCATGGAGCATCGCCCGGACAAATTTGCTCAAGTCAACCGCATTCGTGCGCAAGCCTCCTTGTGGGCCATACAACGAACCGTTCGTGCCGATGGCATAGTTCGACCAATCGATCGGCTCCGGCTTGACGCCTTTCAGTTCATCCACACCCGCCATAAACGCTCCATCTTCATAACCGTACAGAACGGCCAGCTTCTCTATGTCTGCAAGCGCTTGCACATTGAAGTCGGACGAATCCATCCCGAGCGGGCGCAAAATATGGTGACGGACGTACTCATCAAATACCGTTCCCGACAGCTTCTCCACCAAAGCCGCCACAATCATCGAAGCGAGATTGGAATAGGCAAAGCAGCGCGGGTCTCCTGGAGCAAAGCTGCTCCATAGCGTGTCCCGATAAAGCGAACCACCTGGGACAAGCAAGTCTTGAAGCGATGGCGGATTCGGATTGCGGGAGGCTTGTGAGAACACGACGTAAAGCTCGCCGCCCTGTTCGTCTTCATGAAGGCTTGTCGTATGCGTCAACAGCTGGCGAAACGTAATTTTGTCAGCAGGATGGTGCGGATTGCGAACCGCAAATCCCAAATAGTCGCCAATATCGTCATCAAGCTGACACTTCCCTTGCTCGACCTGCTGCATCAAGGCTGTTGCCGTAAACAGCTTGGAAATGGATGCGATGCGAAAAACGGTCTCTTCCGTTACCGGGACCCCCCGGTCCAGATCTGCCCAACCATAGGCATTGGACCAGACCAGGCGGTCGTCTTTGACTGCGGCAACAGAAAGCCCGACAATCTGATAGCGCTCCATCAAGCCGATCATCTTCCGGTCAATCTCCGACAACGACTCCGTAACGGGTGGCTGTTTCCATTGGCTCATCGATGCTCTCTCCTCTTCAACAGATGTGTCCCTCAGGAGCAAACGGCTCCACATGAACATAGACCCGTTTAATTTCGGCAAATCCTAGCAATTTCCTTTCAACCTTCTCCGTCAGATCATGGCTCTCCACCACATTCAGATGATGATCGACACCGATGGTTACATCGACGAGCACTGAACTTCCTTGATAGCGCGCCCGCAAATCGACGATTTCGCGAATTCCTTCGACTTGTTTGATCCTTTGTTCAATTTCTTGCAACTTGTCTTCCTCGAACCCGTCCATGAGCGTATGAATCGCCTGATAGCCAACCTTCCAGGCCGTATGCAAAATGATGCCGCCAACAATGACCGCCACGATGGCATCCGCCCACGCCAAGCCAAAGCGAGTCAACAAAATCCCGACAAGCGCACTTAAGCTAACCAGCGCATCAGAGCGATTGTCGTATGCCATCGCCATGATTGCCAGATTGTTCGTTTTTTCCCCGATGCGTCGGTTAATGCGGTAGACCACATACATGATGGCTGAACCTGCCAGCGCAATATAGATCGAACCAGCGGAAGGCATTGTTACAGTTTCGCCCAAGAACAGCTTGGTAAGCGTCCCTTTCAGCACATCGATCCCGACAATAGCCATAATGATCGCTGCGATCAAGGCTGCAGCCGTTTCTGCACGGAAATGCCCATACCGGTGATCATGGTCTGCCGGCTTGCGGGCTATAATCAGCCCGAACAAAATCGCCAACGATGCGACAACGTCAGATGCGTTGTTCCATCCATCTGCAACAAGGCCTTCCGATCCCGTCGCAAGGCCGAAGCCGATTTTGGCAGATGACATCAGCACGTACGTCACGATGCTTATATATACACCCTTCATTTCTTGCTGGTGGTGGTTCTTCTCATTTGAAACCATTGAACATCCTGCCTGCCTTCCTGATGAGCCAGATGGCTCTTCGTTATCGTTTGTTCACTGTCGTTCTATCGTAAATAATGAAAGTCGTGTTAGTCCAGAGAAACGTTTTTGTGAAACTGAACAAAAACGGCTAGCAGGCAAGAATGTTGGTCGAGGCGAAAAAAAGCGCCTTGCCCGGAACACCGGACAAGACGCCGTTTTTTAAACCGATTGAAATTACTTTGCTGCGCTGTAGCGCTTGCTTACTTCATCCCAGTTAACAACGTTCCAGAATGTGTTGATGTAGTCTGGGCGTTTGTTTTGGAATTTCAGGTAGTACGCATGCTCCCATACGTCGAGACCGAGGATTGGCGTTTTGCCTTCCATCAGCGGGCTGTCTTGGTTAGGAGTAGACGTAACAGCCAGTTTGCCGCCGTCTACAATCAGCCATGCCCAACCGGAACCGAAACGAGTAGTCGCTGCTTTGGTGAATTCAGCCTTGAAGTTGTCAAAGCTGCCGAAAGCGCTGCTGATTGCGTCAGCCAGCTCACCACTTGGAGCGCCGCCGCCGTTCGGGCTGAGAATTTCCCAGAACAGGCTGTGGTTTGCATGTCCGCCACCGTTGTTGCGAACGGCAGTGCGGATTGCTTCTGGAACAGCATCCATGTTGCTGATCAGCTCTTCAATGCTTTTTCCTTGCAGGTCAGCATGAGCTTCCAGAGCAGCGTTCAGGTTGTTTACATACGTAGCATGGTGACGGTCATGGTGAATCTCCATGGTCAGCGCGTCAAAATGCGGTTCGAGTGCGTTGAATGCATAAGGCAGTGCAGGCAGTTGATGTGCCATGATAGAATCTCCTCCTTTAAATATGTATCAACTTATTCATTCATCATTATAAACCATACCACTGACTAATACAACAAATCAGTCGGTAAAGTATATTAAGAGGTATAACTTCCAACATTATCTTTCTTGCATATAGGTTGCAATGAGGACGGTTCGTGCTAAACTGAGGATTGTTTGACTTTTACGAAATCTAGGTGATAACAGATGGAACTCGATGTAACAACAGTCTTGCTTTTGGCCATATTCGGCTTTGTGGCCGCCTTCATTGACAGCTGTGTAGGCGGTGGTGGTTTGATTTCGCTGCCTGCTCTGCTCGGATTGGGTATCCCGATGCATATGGCATTGGGGACGAACAAGCTGGCCAGCACATTTGCCTCATTTACAAGCTCAGCTACCTTCATTAGTATGGGCAAATACGACAAAAAATTAATGCTGATTTTGTTTCCAATTTCTTTCATCGGCTCGTTTATCGGGGCAAAAACCGTGCTCTTTATTCCCGATCAAGTTCTGCGAACGTTGGTCATCGTCATGCTGGCTGCCATCTTCGTCTACACGCTGGTGAACAAAAAATTTGGACAAGAAACGAAATTCAAGGGCTATACGTCCTTTACGTTGGGGCTTGGCATTCCCCTTGCTTTTTTGATCGGCTTTTACGATGGCTTCTTTGGCCCAGGGACCGGTTCCTTCCTGATTTTTGTGATGGTGCTGGTGTTTGGTTACGATTTCGTCATCGGTGCGGGGAATGGCCGCATTCTCAATTTCGCCAGCAATTTGGCGGCGTTGCTGGTGTTTTTGCTGGAAGGAAAAGTGTTCATCATCACCGGGCTGACGATGGGCGTGGCGATGATTATCGGCGCCTCGCTCGGTTCACGGATGGCGCTGAAAACGGGCGTAAAATATGTGCGACCGCTGTTTATGCTCGTTTCCATCACCTTGATGGGCAAAATGGTATATGAATTGATTTTCAAGTAATCGCTGATTCAACGCAAAAAAATAACCGCTTCTGTGCAGCCATTCGCACAAGCGGTTATTTTTTTGCTATCGTACATCCTGCCCAACTCAGTCGCCTTTTCCTCGTCGCTCTTTGATACGCAGGATGACACCATCAATCAATATCCCTACTCCCAGCAAATAGATGGGGGCAGCCATTCGCAGGCCCGGGCTGATCGGCAATTTTTCCATCCAGACGATCAACACACCCACGATAAACCCTATCATTGCAAAACGCAAACGGGTGGTAGCCAAGCCGATCCCTCCCTCAATTCCTTACGTTTATTTCGGGAGCTTGTTGGGCGTTTTCATGTTTTTCATATTGCGGCTCATCTGCTTCAACTGTTTTTGGTTCAGGTTCACACCCATCGAGCGTGCCATTGCCTGAATCTGCTTGTCGTCCATTTGCAT
>JBLNEJ010000175.1:0-8387 GCA_050262535.1 Clostridia bacterium | reverse complement strand
TATCTCGTTGCGGCACAACAAGGGGTATTTGAGGAGCAGATCGTGCCGATTGAAGCGGAGCATCAGATGGTTGCTGCTGATGAATGTCCGCGCCGCGACACCAGCATGGAGAAGCTGTCGCGGTTGCGGCCCGTGTTTCGTGAAGGAGGAACCGTGACTGCAGGCAATGCTTGCCCGATCAATGACGGGGCAGCGGTTGTGATTGTCATGAGCGCCAAAAAAGCACAGCAGCTTGGCCTTGCGCCGTTGCTTCACTTTGTCGATAGCGCCGTGTGCGGAGTCGATCCCAAGCTGCTTGGAACCGGGCCGATTCCAGCGGTTCGCCGATTATTGGAGCGCAATCATCTGACGATTGCGGACATTGATCGCGTTGAGTTCAACGAAGCGTTTGCTTCGCAGGTGCTGGCCAGCATCAACGAGTTGGCGATTCCCCACGAGCTTGTCAATCAGGATGGAGGCGCGCTTGCGTTGGGGCACCCGTATGGCGCATCGGGGGCGATATTGGTTGTATCACTGGCTCATGGCATGAAGCGAACGGGCGGTGCATACGGTCTCGCTACATTGGGCATCGGCGGCGGGATGGGACTCGCGGTATTGTTCGAGCGGAGGGACCAAACGTGAGTATGGGTGAAGCGGATGCGGTTATTACAAGCGGTTTCGTACGCCATGCCAGGCAGAATGATGAGGCTTGTGCGGTCAGGAGCGGGGACACACAGATTACGTATGGTGAGCTGTATGCAAGAAGCATTTATGTAGCAGACCGGTTGCGCCATCAAGGGTTGGCAGGACAGCGGATTGCCATCCGGCTCGGGAATGGTGTCGATTTTCTCAGCGCTTTTTATGGCGTCGTTCTGGCTGGAGGAATTGCTGTCCCGCTGCCAGCTGATCTTCCTGCTGATCAAACAGAGGAATGGTGCGGGCATCTGAACTGTTTGTCCATCGTAAAGGAACCGTCTGAATTGCCTGCCAAGCGATCCATTGCGCCGAACGAAGCGGCCTGTGGACGATTGAAGCCCGACTCGCTTTTTTACATGGCGGTTTCTTCGGGCTCCACTGGCAAGCCGAAGGGCATCCTCCGCAACCATCAGTCATGGGTCGAGAGCTTTCAGCGGATGAAGCAGGCGTTCGGTCTTGGTGAAAAGGACGTCATCCTGCTGCCGGGACCGCTTCATTATTCCGCCTCCTTGATCGCAGCCCTGCAGATTCTGTATGAAGGGGGAGTGGTGCATGTGCTGGATCGCTATGACAGTGCAGCAGTGTTGAACTTGCTTGCGTGCGGAGAGGTTACCAGCTGTTTTATGGTTCCGGCGATGTACGCCAAGCTGCTGGCCAAAAATTCGCCCCCCTGCAACCACCCGATCACATTTCTTTCGGCGGGAGACAAGCTTTCTGTACAGACTGCAGCAGCATGGCGGGAACGGTTCCCTCAGAGCCGCTTGTTTGAGTATTATGGAGCAGCTGAGCTCAGTTTTGTCAGCTATTTGCTTCACGACGGGCAAGTGATGCGGTCTGCAAGCAGTGTGGGCAAGCCTTTTCCCGGTGTGACAGTAACGATTCGTGACGAGCACGGAGGCAAGGCAGGACAGGGAGAGCCGGGGGAGGTCTACGTAAACAGCGGAATGGTAGCCCAAGGGTATGGCCATTTTGATGCAGCGCCATTCCTTGCACCTGTCGGGGGTGGCTACTCGGTCGGTGACCTTGGCTATTTGGATAAAGAGGGTGAGCTGCACCTTGTGGGACGAAAGCAGGAGCTGATCATGCGTGGCGGCGTCTCCATTTTTCCCGCAGAAATTGAACGCGTGCTGCTTGCTGATCCATTGATTCGTGAAGCGGCCGTGTTCGGAGTGGAAGATCCGGAAATGGGCGAAAGGATTGTTGCCGCGATCACTGTTGCAGGATCGGAGGCGAATTTTCCGTATGCGGAGATGGAGAACCGATTCCAACAGCGGTTTCCGCGTTCCCGACGTCCTGATGATTATCTGATTGTGCAGACGCTTCCCCGCAATGCTGCCGGCAAAACGGATAAAAAACGTCTGAAGGAGCTGTATCGAATGAAGAAACAGCTGGATAACGATCGGGACCCGTCACAACCGGTGGAAATGGGGAACAAAGCATGGGAAAGGCCAGCAGGCGTTGAAGGGGGACGTGAGAAATGAGAAAATCAGCGATCATTACCGGTTCCACACGAGGAATCGGTCGGGCCATCGCAGACGTTCTTGCCAAAGCGGGAATCGCCGTCGTCATCAATGGCACGACGGAAGCGGGTGTGGCACGAACGGTTGAGGAAATTAGACAGTCGGGAGGAATGGCGGCTGGAGTTTGTGGACGGGTGGAGGAGATGGCGACGGGTCGCAGGCTGACAGAAGCGGCTGTGCGGGAGTTTGGGCGCGTCGATTATCTCATCAACAATGCGGGAATCGTAGCAGACCGGATGAGCCATCGGCTAAGCGAAGTGGATTGGGATCGGGTGTTGGCTGTCCATGCCAAAGGGACATTTTCCTGCACACAGCCTTTTCTGCAAGCGGCAAAAGAAGCGGGGCAAGGCGGTGTGATCATCAATATGACGTCGCTTGCGGGATTGCAGGGAGTAGCGGGTCAGCTGAACTATGCGGCTGCGAAAGGGGCGATACTGGCCATGACCTACACGCTGGCCGAGGAATGGAGCCGTGCTGGCATTCGCGTCCATGCAATCTCGCCTGCTGCCCTTACCGATATGACGCGCCCACATGTGGAAAAAGCACAAGCTGAGGCAGACGCACGAGGGGAAGCGTTACCTGACTATTGGCGGGTCGGTGAAGCGTCGGATGTTGCCCGGCTGGTGCTGAGACTGATTGAGCAGCCGGAAGAAACGGGAACGGTCTGGGGAGTCAATGGAAAACAGGAAGGGCTTTGGTTGAAGCCCGCATATCAGCCAATCAAGGAGTAATTAAAAGACAAAAATGGTCGATTTGCACATTATAGGGGGATTTACCCTTGATTTTATCGATTGATGTGATAGACTTCACCTGAAACATTCTCCGCCTATTAGGTGGAGTTTTTTGCGTTCGACTCATTGTACCAACAATTGAGGGACATTGATGAACGAGAGCCTGCAAGAAGAAATGAGGAGACGTCGCTATGAAAATCAGTACACTCTTAAAAACAGCCGCATCGATTACGTTGATTCTGATGATTGTAAATGGCTGGACGATTGTTACGCTGTCCAATCATATGGAAAACCAGGCGAATGCGCTGAAGATGGATAAGGAATGGACTGCTCTGGCCGCGCAGCTGCAGTCCGCTTCGGATTATTTGACCCAGGAAGTGCGTTCATACGCGCAGTTCGGAGAGAAGGAATACTATAACAACTACTGGAAAGAAGTCAAGGAAACGAAAACGAGGGAAAAAACCGTCGAGCGTCTCCAAGAGCTTCATGTCCCAGCCGAGTTACTGGCATTGGTGAAACAGGCGCAGCAAGACTCAAGCCAGTTGGTACATGTGGAAGAAGAAGCAATGAAGGCTGTAGATGCGGGGAATTTCGAACAGGCGAGAGGGCTTCTTTTTGGACCGACGTACAAAGCGGAAAAGGAAAAAATCGGACGGTCCTTGCACCAATTCAACACAAGAATTGCCTCCTGGACGAAGGCGGAAGTAGCAAAAGCGGAAAGCAGTGCCCAAATGAGCCTGATTTTGATGATTGTCACCACATCGCTCGTCATGGTCTCGATTGTCGCTACCTTCATTTTGTTGTTTATCAAAATTCGGCCATTGTCGAAGCTCGCCCTGCTTGCTGAACGGATTGCCTCCGGAAATTTACAGATCGAGAAGGTTCATGTCAAAGCAAAGGATGAAGTGGCACAGTTGACCACGTCCTTTCATCAGATGGCAACGAATTTAAGAAGCATTTTGTTGACCGTCAATCAAGCGAGCGAAGCGTTGGCCTCCTCCTCGGAGCAGCTGACAGCAAGCGCGGAACAAACCGGTACCGCCACTCAGCAGGTGAGCTCATCCATTGAACAGGTTGCGGATGGGGCAGAAGCGCAGCGTCGACAGGTTCAGGATATTACGCAAGCAATTGCCGAAGTGTCGCAGGGCATTCAGCAGATCGCACATTCTTCCTTCGCGGTTGCC
Source organism: Clostridia bacterium (assembly GCA_050262535.1). Taxonomy (GTDB): domain Bacteria; phylum Bacillota; class Bacilli; order Brevibacillales; family Brevibacillaceae; genus Brevibacillus_D. The sequence continues at coordinate 4,277 of JBLNEJ010000175.1, read as the reverse complement.
CAGTCCTCGGAACAATCGGTGCAGAAATCGCAGATGGGCGAAGCGAGCATGCACCAAACCGTCCAGCAAATGAGAACGATCGAATCGATGGTAGAAAAGACCGCAGAATCGATCCAATTGCTGACGGAACGGTCAAAAGAAATCGGCCAAATCATTACGGTCATCACCAACATATCCGATCAAACGAATCTGCTTGCCTTAAACGCCGCGATCGAAGCAGCCAGAGCGGGAGAAAACGGAAGAGGATTTGCGGTTGTTGCAGATGAAGTAAGGAAACTGGCTGAGGAATCAACCCATTCCGCCCGGCAAATCGCGGACATTATTCACACGATCCAGCAGGAAACGCTGGTCACCGTTGAACAGATGAAGGATGTCACGAAGCATGTAGGAAGCGGAGTGGAAATCATCGAGAATACCGGAATGTCCTTCAAGGAGATTTTGGACTCGTCCCGATCCGTATCGTCCCAAATTCAGGAGGTCTCGGCCGTTTCGGAACAAATCGCCGCGAAAGCCGAACAGGTCAGCAGCTGGTTTGCCGACATCAATGAGATTACCCAGAACGCGACATCTCAAACACAGATTGTCGCCAGTCTGGCCGAAGAACAATATGCCTCCATGGAGGAAATCGTTGCATCGACCGAAGAGGTAAGCAAGCTTGCCTTTACCTTGCATGAAGAGGTTGGCAAGTTCCGGTTTTAGCATGAAAAAAGGCAGTCCCCACGCCGCAATGGTCACAATACGTTCACGTTTGTGTAATAGTTTTGCCATAACTCCCTCATGTTACCTGCTGGTTTCGGTGATAAGATAAAACCAAGAAGCAACTTTCACCGAGGCAATCGTGAAAAGGGGAGAAAAGCAATGACACTGGAAGGTATGTTTTTCCTGGTTCTCGCCATGTTGATCACATTTGTCGGCGCGATGACCGCCGCTAAGGAGTAGTAGTGCTCACAATTTTATAACCTGAATGTATTTTCCCAAACAGTCAGCCGATAAACGGTTGGCTGTTTTTTACTTTTCGGCTATGCATCAATCCGGTTTTGCAATCAATACTAAAAGCGGAGCGTATACCCAAGAAAAGAGGCGATGTGCATGACTACGCAAATAACCGGACCAAAGGGTCTGCCGATTTCGGGCAATTTGCTGTCATTTCGCAAGGACCCACTCAGCTTTTTGATCAGAGCGGCTGGTGAATATGGCGATGTTGCCCGCATTCGTGTGGGGCCGCGAAACTTGTATTTGATCAACAACCCGGAGTATATCAAGGAGATTTTGATTGCCAAGCAGGACAGCTTTGTTAAAGCGAAGGGACTGCAGGTAGCCAAGCTTGTCGTAGGAGAAGGGATTTTGACCAGTGAAGGCAAACATCACCTGAGGCAGCGGAGGTTGATGCAGCCGGCCTTTCACCAGAAACGGATTGCCACTTATGGCGATATCATGGTGCAGGAAACGATTGCACAAATGGACGGTTGGCAGGATAACGAAGAGCGTGATATTCATCATGACATGATGAAGCTGACGCTTTCGATCATCAACAAGACGATGTTTGGCACCGACGTCATGGAGAATGCGGATCAGATTGGTCGTGCTGTAGAAGTCGGACTTCAGTTCGTCAGTCGCAAAGCCACCTCTATTCTCGATATTCCGCTTGAGGTGCCAACGAGGAACAATCGCGAATTCCAGGCAGCAGCGGAACTGTTGGACAAGACGATTTATGCGATCATCGAGGAACGGCGCAAGCAACCGGTGGAACCCGAACGGGATGATTTGCTATCCATGCTGCTCGCGGCACGTGATGAAGAGGACGGCACAGGCATGAGCGACAAGCAGGTGCGCGATGAGGTCATGACGATTTTTGTGGCAGGGCATGAAACAACAGCCAATACATTGTCCTGGATCTGGTATTTGCTTTCCGCGCATCCGGAAGTGGAGAACGCGTTTTTCAAGGAACTGGAAACGGTGCTCGACGGTCGCAATCCGACTGTAGAGGATATCCCGCGCCTCCCTCTTGTCAACCAGATTATCCAGGAGGCGATGCGCCTTTATCCGGCGGCATGGGTGATCAATCGCGAGGTCGCCACAGAGGTGGAGATTGGCGGCTATGCGTTCAAACCGGGTGATACGCTGATGATGAGCCAATACGTGATGCATCGCAATCCGCGCTATTATGATGAACCCGATCGCTTCAAGCCCGATCGCTTTGCCGGTGATCTGCTGAAGCGAATTCCCCAGTTCGCCTATTTTCCGTTTGGCGGTGGCCCGCGCATCTGCATCGGCAACAACTTTGCTTTGATGGAAGCGGCGCTGCTGCTGGCGACGATCGGCCAACGCTATCGGTTTACGTTGAAACCCGGCTTTTCCGTCGAGCCGGAGCCCGTTGTGACACTCCGTCCCAAAAATGGTTTGGAAATGATCGTTCACAAGCGATAAAAGCAAAAAAAGGCTTACCAGGCTGCTTCCGGGCAGCTTGGTAAGCGTATATGGGGGGTTATTAACAATTGCACTGAAAAAGTAGCTTCCTTATGAACTACTTTACCACCCAAAAATAAACAAGGTGTGAACGAGAAATAAAATAACGATAAAAACATTTCCGTTCACTCCTATTGGTGGATCGGAATGGAAACGGTAAAACAGCTTCCCCGTCCAACCTCACTGGTCACGGTAATGTCCCCTTTATGCCGTTCGACGATGCTTTGACAAATGGTCAAGCCCAATCCGGTCCCGCCGCTGTTGCGGTTTCGCGATTTTTCGGCGCGATAAAACTTGGTGAACACCTTGGCAAGCTCCTCCTCGGGAATCCCTTCCCCACTGTCAATCACGGACAGCTGCACGCTTCCTTCCCGCTGGTCGCAGGTGAGCAAAATCGAACCGTTAGGACAATTGTAGTAGATTGCATTGTTCAACAGGTTTTCGATGACCCTGCGCAGCTTCGGCGCATCTGCTTCGATATGCAATTCCTCGGAAATACGAATTTTGCTACGGAAGTGCAGCCCTGCGGCTCGGGCCTTTCGCTTGTATTCCTCGCTGATATCCTGGATGAACTGATGGATCGCGAAACGGCTGATGGTCAACGGAAGCTCCTTGCTCAGACGTGAATAATCCTGCAGCTCATCAAGCAGTTCATCGAGATCGCCGACTTTTTGCTCGATTTTGTTCATTTGGCGCTGGACGCGTTCGAGATCGGTCACACGACCCGAGGCAATGTAGGAGGCGTAGCCTTTGATCGTGGTCAACGGTGTACGGAAATCGTGAGCAATGGCAGCGATCAATTCCTGCTGGCGTTCTTCAGAGATGCGCAACTGCTCGACCATGTCCGCAAAAGAATGAAGCAGCTGGGCGAATTCATCGTTCGCCTTGTACGCAAATTTGACCTCTCGTTTCCCGGACTTGATGGCCTCCGTCAGCGCTGTCAGCTCGTTAACCGGTCGCAAAATCCAGCGACCAAGGATGAAGATCAGCAGCAGCCCGACAACAAGCACACTCCCATAAATGTAGATGACCACCATCGAAACGCCCTTCGTTGCCAGGATATCGGCATCATCGGTATAGAAACGAATGACCGTGCTCCCTCTTGTCGTCGGATCGTGTTTATAGAAATACTCGGCAACCATTTTGATATTGTTGTTTTTTTTCTCGATATACGCTTCGGATTCTTTTGTAAAAATGGTGTGGCCCGTTGCATCCTGAACGGTAATTTCAAACAGCAGGTCTTTTGGAAGCTGGGCAGGGAGGTCCCGCAGCTCAGACGGGTCCCGTACATGTTTGGAACGCAACAGCTGGTTGAGCAGTACTTTGTCGGCTGCCGCGCGCTCCTGCTTGAATTGCTCATGGCGGTCTGTCTTGATCTGCTCGATGATGATATTCTCAAAGACCACCTTGTAGCTGATCACGTTGAATGCAATCAATGCAAGAAACGAAAGAAGCAGTTTTTTGGCGATGGTCATCGTCAAATTCGCTCGCCAATGAACACGTAGCCGGTCCCCCATTGGGTTTTAATGAACGTACGTTCCAATTCCAGCTTTTCGCGCAAGTTTTTGATATGAACCGTTACGGTGTTGAGAGAACCGTAGCCATAGCCCCAGACCCTGTCGTAGATTTGCTCACGAGTAAACACAATTCCGACATTTTCCGCCAAGAAGAGTAGAAGCTGGAATTCTTTTGTGGACAAGTCTACCTTTTGCTCGCCGACATACACAGAATACGTTTCCTTTTGAATCTCAAGTCCTTTGAAGCGCAGAACGGTAATCGCCGGGGAGTTCGTCTCCTTGGCAGGCTGCTCT
>JBLNEJ010000174.1:0-5234 GCA_050262535.1 Clostridia bacterium | reverse complement strand
GGCCTATTACAACCTGGATAAGCCGCTCATCGTGCAGTATGGCCTGTACTTGAAAAAGCTTGTGCAATTTGATTTGGGACCATCGATCGCGAACGCATCGGATTCCGTGAATAAAATGATTGGTCGCGGCTTTCCGGTTTCCTTTCAATTAGGGGTCGTAGCGATTCTGTTTGCAATTGTGACAGGCATTGCGCTGGGGATTGTGGCCGCGCTGCAGCACAATCGAATCATTGACTACGCTGCAATGATCTTTGCGGTGATCGGGATATCCGTGCCGAGCTTTGTCGTCGCGACGCTTTTGATTAAATATTTAGCGGTGAAATGGGGACTTCTGCCGACAGCTACTTGGGGCACCTGGAAGCACGTCATCATGCCGGCATTGGCGCTTTCATTTGGACCGATTGCGATTATCGCCCGTCTGACCCGTACGAACATGCTTGAGGTTTTGACCCAGGAATACATCGAAACAGCTCGTGCCAAAGGGCTGTCTCCGGTGCAAATCATTCTGAAGCATGCGTTGCGCAATGCTGTCCTCCCGGTCGTTACCCTGCTGGGCTCGCTGATCGCCAATGTATTGACGGGAAGCTTTGTAATTGAGAAGATTTTTGCCATTCCAGGCATGGGAAAATATTTTGTTGCCGGCATTAATAACCGTGATTATTCCGTAATTATGGGTACAACCGTGTTTTACAGTGCGTTTTTGATTTTTATGATGTTTGTTGTTGATGTGCTTTACGGAATTATCGATCCGCGCATCAAACTTCATCGAAAGGGGAGCTAGGTGCATGATCGTTTCAGATGAATTATTTGTCCCGATGCGAAAAGACAGCTTGAATGCGGAAGCGATTGTGCGGCCCCAGCTATCGTTTTGGCGAGCGGCCTGGATGCGGTTGCGGCAAAACAAGCTGGCGATCGTCGGGTTAATCGTCATCATCCTGCTAAGCGTCATGGCGATTGGCGGACCGATGATTTCCGGACACGATTACTCCAAGCAATCGGTCATTAACAAAAACAAAGCACCGTCTGAAGCCAACTGGTTTGGTACGGACGATTTCGGGCGGGATGTATTCACCCGTGTATGGTATGGCGCTCGCATTTCCCTGTTTGTTGGTCTGATGGCCGCGCTGATCGACTTTTTTATCGGGATCATTTATGGCGGGATCGCCGGATATTTAGGCGGTCGGATCGACAATATTATGATGCGCTTTGTCGATATTCTGTATGGATTGCCTTATCTGCTTGTCGTTATCCTGCTGATGGTGGTAATGGGACCAGGGCTTATGACGATCATCGTGGCACTATCGGCGACAGGCTGGATCGGGATGGCGCGTACCGTGCGCGGCCAGGTTTTGCAAATGAAAAATTCCGAGTACGTTTTGGCTGCCAAAACGATGGGTGCGAAGCCGTTCTACATTATTCGCAAGCATCTTCTTCCCAACACGCTCGGCATCATTATCGTATATGTGACGTTATCTGTACCGACTGCGATTTTCTCGGAAGCATTCCTGAGCTTCCTTGGCCTTGGTGTTCAGGCACCGATGGCAAGCTGGGGCGTTATGGCCAACGACGGGTTGCCAACGATCTTGTCCGGTCATTGGTGGAGGCTGTTCTTCCCCGCATTCTTTATCTCTTTGACCATGCTGGCGTTCAACGTGCTCGGCGATGGATTACGAGACGCGTTTGATCCGAAGCAGAGGAGGTAGACAACGTGGAGAAATTGCTTGAAGTAAAAGGATTGCATGTTGCGTTTAAGACACATGGCGGTGAAATCAAGGCGGTGCGGGGCGTCGACTTTTCCTTGAACCGGGGGGAGACGCTGGCCATTGTCGGTGAATCCGGTTGCGGTAAGAGCGTGACGGCACGAAGCATCATGCGACTGATTCCCGAGCATGTCGGCAAAATCACGCAGGGCAGCATCTTGTTTAAAGGCAAGGAATTGGTGAATGTATCGGAAAAAGAAATGCGATCCATGCGCGGCTCCGAGATCTCAATGATTTTCCAGGATGCGATGACGTCGCTCAACCCGACGTTGTCGATCGGCGAGCAAATCATCGAAGGGATTGTTCGCCACCAAAAAGTTTCTCGCAGCGAAGCAAAGCGGCAAGCAGTCGAAATTCTCCAGCTGGTTGGCATCGCCAATCCGGAAAGCCGACTGAAACAATATTTGCACCAGTTTAGCGGCGGGATGCGCCAGCGGATCATGATCGCCATTGCACTCGTGTGCAAGCCGTCGATTTTGATAGCCGACGAGCCGACCACCGCGCTCGATGTTACGATTCAAGCGCAAATTATCGATTTGTTCAAAACGATTCAACAAAAAACTGGTGTTTCCATCATCATCATTACGCATGACTTGGGTGTTGTCGCCAAAATCGCCGATCGGGTGAACGTTATGTATGCCGGAAAAGTGGTGGAATCGGGGCCGGTGCGAGACATTTTCTACAATCCGCAGCACCCGTACACAAAAGGCTTGCTGGCATCGATGCCGCGTCTCGATTCGGATCGCAATGTTCCGCTCAGCCCCATCCCGGGGACGCCGCCCGATCTGTTTGCGCCACCTGTCGGATGCGCATTTGCGGCCCGCTGTGATTACGCGCTGGAGGTGTGTCGCCAGCATCAGCCGCAGGAGGTCAACGTGCATAGCGGACACCAGGTAACGTGTTGGTTGCAGGACCCGCGTGCACAAAAGGCGCTCAAAGACATGCTGTCGCCAACAGGCTCCTGATTTTTCAGATGCAGACCTTCCTCGCGGGGATTGGTCAAATGAAGGAAAGAGGTTGAATGTCGTATCAACGGCACTCTTCTTCCATATAAACAATTTTACAAGGGGGAAAGATTCAGTGAAAAAATTATCAACGTTCCTGCTCACCACATCGCTGGCAGTTTCCATGCTGATGACAGGCTGTTCATCCGGCCAACCAGCGACAAGTGACCAGTCCAAACCAGCTGACGGCCAACAAGCAACAACCCCGGCACCACAAGAGCAACATGCAAAGCTGTTGCTGCTCAACAACACCAAGGAGCCAACCTCGATGGACCCGCCAATGGGTTTTGACCAGATCTCGTATGACATCCTGAACAACTCAATGGAAGGGTTGACCCGTCTGGGCAAAGACCACAATCCGGAGCCTGCCATGGCGAAGGAATGGAAGGTTAGTGAGGATGGCAAAACGTACACATTCAGCCTGCGCGACTCCAAATGGTCCAATGGCGACCCTGTCACCGCGCAAGATTTTGAATACGCGTGGAAGCGTATGCTTGACCCGAACCTCGCTTCCCCTGCATCGTTCCTTGGCTATGTGTTTGAAGGAGCGGAAGCGTTCGGCAATGGCAAAGGCAAAGTGGAAGATGTAAAAATCAAGGCACTTGATGACAAGACATTGGAAGTAAAGCTTGCTTACCCTGCGCCTTACCTGATCCACATGGTGTCCAACCCGGCATTCTTCCCGGTTCATAAAGCAACCGTTGAAAAAGATCCGAAATGGGCTGCTGACGCAAAAACGATCCTCAGCAACGGTCCGTTCAAAATTACCGAATGGGCACATGACAGTGAGCTCAAAATGGTGAAAAACGAAAATTACTGGGATGCTGCCAACGTGAAGCTAGATGGCATCACCTGGAAAATGATCGATGATGAAAACACCGAGTATCAAATGTACCAAAACGACGAGCTGCACTCCTCGCTCGTACCGTCTGATATGGCGGAACAGCTGTTTAAAGAAGGAAAAGTTACCGTTGCTGATAGTGCGGGTACCGCTTTCTATCGTTTCAACGTAACGAAAGAGCCGTTTGACAACGTGAATATCCGTAAAGCGTTCAGCATGGCGATCGACCGTCAAACATTGGTTGATTTCGTATTGCAGCGCAAGCAAAACCCTGCATTTGCGTTTGTTTCCAACGGTTTCGCTGATCCAGCAGGCGGCGACTTCCGTCAAGTTGGCGGCGACCTCGTCAAGTTCGATCCGGCCGAAGCAAAGAAATTGCTTGAGCAAGGCATGAAGGAAAAAGGCTATACACAGCTTCCAGAAGTCACGATGAGCTACAGCAGCGGGACGACAAATGAAAAGGTTGCCCAGGCGTTGCAGGAAATGTTCAAGCAAAACCTTGGTGTAGACGTGAAAATGCAAAAAATGGAGAGCAAAGTGCTGTCAGCGGACCAAAAAGCGCTGAAACTCCAACTTTCCCGTTCGTCGTTCTTGCCTGACTTCGGTGACCCAATCAACTTCATTGACGGTTTCCAAACCGGCAACCCAATGAACCGTACCGGCTGGAGCAATCCAACCTTTGACAAGTTGATCAAAGACGCTTACAACGAACCTGACAACAAGAAGCGCTTTGAATTGATGCACCAGGCAGAGAAGGTGTTGATGGAAGATGCACCGATCGCTCCATTGTACTACTACAATTCCACATACCTGCAAAGCGACAAGGTAGAAGGTATTGTACGTCACGCTTTGGGCTATATGGACCTGAAGTGGGCTGACATGAAGTAAATCTGTTGGGGGTAGTCATTCGCATGCTGCGAATGATTTTCCCCCTTTTTTTACCAACACAATCAGGAAATCAGGTGAAAAACGTATGACGACGAAGGTGAAACCGGTCCGACTGGAAGCAGGAGATACCATCGGCATCGTCGCACCGGCTAGCTGGCCGAACAGGGAAAATGCCTTGAATGGCGCGCAATGGTTTGAGCAGCGCGGCATTCACGTGGAATTCGGAACGTCCCTGTCCCGGAAGCACGGGTATTTGGGGGGAACAGATCAGGATCGCGTTGATGAGCTTCATGCCATGTTTGCCAATCCACACATCAAGGGCATTATCTGCGCGTGTGGCGGATACGGGACAGGAAGAATTGCTTCCATGCTCGATTATGAGCTGATCCGCGCCAATCCCAAGATTTTTTGGGGCTATAGCGACATTACGTTTTTACTCAATGCGTTCTATCAAAAAGCCGGTCTCGTGACCTTTCACGGTCCGATGCTCAGCAGCGATATCGGCAAAGAGGATGTCCATCCGCTTACGTTGGAGACCTTGGAGCAGCTTCTTACGCCTATGTTGTTTAATTACACTGAAGAAATTTCAAAACTTTCCACTTTCATTGAAGGTGAAGCGAGTGGCGAGATTGTCGGTGGTAACTTGTCGCTTCTCGCAAGCGGAATTGGAACCGCATTCGAAATCGTCACCAAAGGCAAGCTTCTTTTGATCGAAGAGATCGATGAAGACATTTACCGGGT
>JBLNEJ010000173.1:0-5270 GCA_050262535.1 Clostridia bacterium | reverse complement strand
CTCTCTAGTGCCGAATCGGCAAGCGCAATGTTGGTATCAACAGAAAACGGTGCCTGAAACACATAAGAAGGCCCATTGTTCGTAATTCCCACGATGTAGCCCTCTACTGTTGCGGTTCCTTGGTTGTTGGCAATTGCTTGTGCAACTGTGAGAACTGTTCCACTGGCATGCGCTGAGCTTCCTGCAAAGTACAAATTACTTACCAGCAAGGCAACCACAAACAGCATCATCCGAAGTCTTCTTGCAAAAATTCGCATCAGTACCTCCCATTTTTTCTAGTATTTTTTACTATCATAAGGTGTTTCTATGAAAACCATATCCATTTAATGTAAAGATTACAATAATCTTACGGAACTATTTTTTCAGCAAAAGATTCTTGATCAGCCAGTACTTCATGTTGCCTTTCCTCAAATGACACGTGCAAATAAAAAAGGACTCGTTTCCCATTCTTGCCTGGAACGATGTCCTTTGTGCTTCGATTGATTCAGTTGCTCCTGTTTGCTTTTCGTTCGTCTCGTTCTCATATCGACCCGTGCGAAAATACTTCTGTTTTCCGCCGGATCACGTCTTCCTTCGCGCACCAGCTTCTCGCGCTGTTTCATCGCTTTGCTTTTTGCCATGGCATGCTCACTCCTTTGCTTCCTATCCATTATACGCATGAGTACGTTACAAGTTTCACCTATCTACCGCTTTCAAAAGACAGGCTCCGCCATCTTGACGGCGGAGCCTTGCCAACCTGCGTACGATCCCAATACAACGGTCTTCATTACGGCGATCAGCCTGCAACAATGTCTGCGCGAAGCGGAACACACTCGCGCTTGGGAATAAAAAGGCGAACAGGCATTTCACTTTGGCACCATTCATGTAATCCGGTATTAAGCATGTCCACGGTCAGCTTTACCGATTGGGTATCAATGCTATATCGGACGACATTTCCTTTTAACGTCACACTGCGCACGACTCCGTACACGTGCCAGCCGCTTTCTGCCGGGAGAGGCTCCTGTTCCGGGTACATCCTGATCACTTCCGGTCGGATCGCATAGCTGCGGTCTGCCGGATGATCGGCACCTGTGATCCGGCTTAGCTCACGGGACGTAAACACATTGTAGCTGCCGATAAAGCGAGCTACGAACTCGCTGGCAGGCTTGGCATAAATATCGGCTGGCGTTCCGGCTTGTACAAGCATCCCTTGATTCATGATGAACACCCGATCTGAAACGGTCAATGCCTCCTCCTGATCGTGCGTCACAAAAATCGTGGTGATCGACAGCTCCTGCTGAATTTTTTTCAGCTCGGTCTGCAACGACTTGCGAATTTTCGCATCCAGTGCGGAGAGCGGTTCATCCAGGAGCAGTACCTTCGGCTCCACAACCAGGGAGCGAGCCAGTGCCACACGCTGCTGTTGGCCGCCGGAAAGCTGATGCGGATATGCCTTTTCCCGTCCGGTGAGATCGACAAGCTGAATCATTTTTTCTACGCGGGGGGTGTATTCGGCCAGTGACATGCCCTTCATTTTCAAACCGAAGCTGATGTTGTCAAACACGGTCAGGTTCGGAAAAAGCGCATACGACTGAAACACCATGCCAACGCCGCGCTCCTTCGGGGGGAGATTCGTGATTTCCGTATCTCCGATCCAAATTCGCCCCCCTTGATCAATGTCATTCAAGCCTGCTATGCAGCGCAGCAGTGTGCTCTTGCCGCAGCCGCTTGGGCCAAGCAGCGTCACCAGCTGCCCTTTTTCGATTTCCAGTGAAACGTTGTTCAATACATGGCTTTCCTGAAAATGTTTCGATACCGTTTCAATGCGGACATAACTCATTTGCTGCCCTCCTTTTGCATGCGTCCTAACCGCAGAATCAGCCATGAAAGCAGGAAAATCATCAGGAAGTAGGAAACGACAATCGCGCTCGACAAATGTCCGTTTTCATCCATCCGCCGTTTCAAATAGACCTGAATGACTTCGTAGTGTCCCCCGATCAACAGGTTGGCCAGGACGAATTCCCCAAACAGGATCGAAAACGAAAGCAACGTTGAGACCATGATGCCCGGCAGGATATTGGGAAAAATAATCCGCCAAAAGGCGTTCATCTTACTCGCTCCCAACAGCTCTGCCGCTTCCACGAGCCGAACGGCATCCACGGTCCGCAAGCTGTTGCGAATTCCTTGGTACATGTATGGCAAAATACTGACGAAATACGCACCGATGACAAGCCAGACGGTGCCGGAAAGGACGAGTGGCCCGTCCGAATAAATTTTGATCAATCCGACCGCGAGTACGACCGGCGGAATGGCATAAGGCAAGGTCACAAGCGCCTGAAACCAGCGCTCCCAACGGGGCAAGTAGACGGTAACGATAAAAATCGACGGAACCATGGTCAGCAGGCTTGCCACAATCGTGACCGCACAGACGAACAGCGTCCGCCCCAATGCATCCATAAATCGCGGGTCCGAAAAAAGCTCCGCATACCATTGGAACGTATAGCATTCTGGGATCACGGTCCGATACCAGTCTGTCGCGATCTAGTAGATGTATGTTGCAAATAAAGGAATAAACAGGTAGAGCAGCACGATTACGATGACAGTGACATGGAACGACTTGCCTTGCTTCATTGCAAATCCCTCCTGACACGACGCATCATGGATTCGTTGAACCAGATCGAGCCGATCATGATCAAGGCGAGAATGACCGCGAGCGCGCCGGCTAACTCCGGCTTCACGTAAATATCGCCGGCCACCATCGTGCCGATTCGGATCGCAAGCAGGTTGTAGTTGCTCCCGACCAGAGCGTACGCTGTCGCATAGGCTCCCATCGAGTTGGCAAACAGAATGCTGAATGTCCCCGCAATTCCCGGGAGCACGACCGGTAAGCCGATATGACGCCAAAACTGAACGGTGGACGCCCCCAGCAGCTTGGCCGATTCCTTCCACTGCTCATGGATTCCGAAATACGTCGGATAGAGCAGCAGAATCGCCAACGGAAGTTGAAAATAAAAGTAGACGAAGGCAAGTCCAGTCCACGAGTACAGATCAAACGAAGCGAATACGTCCCAGCCCCACTGCTTGAACAGAAGCGTAAACAATCCGTTTCCACCGAGCAAGATCATATAGGCAAACGCGAGCGGAACCCCGGCAAAGTTGGCCGTCATGTTTGAGAGCATCAGGACGAACTCGCGACTTTTTCCAGAGAGACGGGTAATCGAATAAGCGGCAAACAGGGCAAAAATGATCCCTGCCAGACTGGAAAAGAACGAAATAAAAATGCTGTTTTTGATCGCAACTAGATAAAACGGGCTGCTCAACGTAGTTTCGTACTGCGAAAGCGTCCATGCGCCGCCTCCATCCGCGGTAAAGCTGCTGATGACCATCGCAATCAGCGGCAGCAGCATAAAGGCTGCGGCAATCACCAAAAACGGCAGCAAAAACAGAACCAGTGAACGATTTCGTTTTTTCCACCACATGTGTCTCACCCCTTTGAATCAGATGTCCCCTGCACACAAGAGCAGGGGGCATCCGATGAAGCTTTACTGCTGTTTCGGGTCACGATTGTCGGACCGTTTCGATGCGAACAAATGGATACGAATAGGCAATCATCGTGTTGGTCGGGGTAATCCCGAGCAGTCGGCAGACGAGTGGAGCGACGGCGAGCTGCGGCATGTCAAGCTCATAGCGCCCGGGGAGGAAGGCACTGCCAATCCCGTAAAACGGGACATGTCGCTCCGCCTCTCCCGTTCCCCCGTGCTGACCGTCCTTATTCATGCCATGATCCGATGTCACGATGATTTGGTACCCGGCTTCCATCCATCCCGGCAAAAAGTTGGCCAAGATCATGTCAATCTCAATCGCCTTGCCGCGATATTGTTTCGAGTCAGAACCGTACAGATGGCCGGCATGATCCTGCCCCATCGGATGAATGTAGAGGAAATGCGGATCGTGCTGCCTGCGCATCACTTCCGCGTCGATTAACAGATGGGAGTCTGGATAGGCATCTTCAAAATAAAAGCGCCCATGCTGTATCGGGTCGGATTCATTGTCCTGACAGCGATCCTCCACAAACTGGAACGGGGCGCGATTATACAGCTCGCTGACCCAGTAGTACGCTGCTGCTGCATTTCGCAATCCATTCTCCTGAGTCAGATGAAACAGGCTCGTTTTCGTGGACAGTCGGACCACTTGATTGGAGGTGATCCCATTTACAGAGCTGGGGGTTCCCGTCAGCAACACTTCGTATAACGGACGGGACATGCTCGGCAACTCGGAAATTACCTTGCAATGCGCGGCTTTCCCGCACTCCACCAAATGGTTCAGAAAGCCCATCTGGGTCAAAGCCGTCTCATACTGCAAACCGTCTACGACGACCATGATAACCTTCTCGCTCATTTGTTCCTCCTGTCGGGTGTTATTTTACATGAACGAGCACTTGTTCTTGCCAAAGCTGCGGCAGTTTTTTCGCTGTTTCTTCCCAATCCTTGTAGCTCTTGATTGGCTTGGCATTCGCATATTGTTCTTTTGGAATCAGCTTGCTTGCGACATCATCCGGAAGTTTGACGCTGTCGCGAATGGGACGGGCGTAGCCTTTGGCCAGGTTAATCTGTCCGGCATCGCTCAAAATGTACTCACGGGACAGCATCGCGGCATGCGGATGAGGAGCGTACTTGTTGATGATCGTCGCGTATCCGCTGACGACGCTGCCTTCCTTTGGAATGACGACGTCAAAGCGTTTGGCATCAATTTGTTCCCGGTAGCCGAGTGAATTGAAGTCCCACAGCATCCCGACCTCAACTTCCCCTTTTTCAAAGCTTGCGGTTTTGACTTCGGCCATCGAGAGGCGACCTTGCTTGGCTAGCTCAGCAAAAAAGTCGATCCCTGGTTGAATGTTTTTTTCATCTCCCCCATGTGCGATAGCGGCTGCAAGCACGACCATCTGCGCTTGTGCTGCTTTCATGACATCACCAATTGCAACCTTGTACGTCCCATTTTTCAGGTCGTCCCATGAAGTTGGTGTATTTTTCACCAATTCCTTGTTGGAAATAATCGAAATTGTGCCTTGATAACCAACGATCCAGTGACCGTCCTTGTCCTTTGCCCATTCTGGAATCTCGTCCCAATAGGAAGTCTTGTACGGTTGGGTAACGCCCTTCTCAACTGCCACCGGGCCAAACGCGATTCCAACGTCGCCGATATCTGCCGTCGGATTGCTCTTCTCCGCTTCAAACTTGGCGATTTCCTCCGCACTGGACATGTCGGTATCGGTGTGCTTCAGTCCGTACTTG
>JBLNEJ010000172.1:0-6284 GCA_050262535.1 Clostridia bacterium | reverse complement strand
AAACGGTCAATTGCAGACGCTCGGCTCCGACCATTGCGCGTTCAGCTTCAAAGGAAAAAAGGAATTGGGGCGCGGCGATTTTTCCAAGATTCCAAATGGGGGACCGATTATTGAGGACCGGCTTGCCATCCTGTTCTCCGAGGGTGTGAAAAAAGGGCGGATTACCCTGAACCAGTTTGTTGAGATCAGTTCGACACGGATCGCCAAATTATTCGGAATCTTCCCGCAAAAGGGTACGATTGCCGTAGGATCAGATGCTGATATCGTCATCTTTGATCCGAATCAGGAACGGACGATTTCCGCCGAGGCCCACCACATGAACGTCGACTACAATCCATTCGAAGGGATGAAGGTGACGGGCGTACCGGTTTCGGTACTTTCACGCGGGGAGTTCGTCATCAAACAGCAGCAGTTTGTTGGTTCCCCAGGAAAAGGGAAGTATTTGAAACGGAAGCGTTATAACGCCAAAAATGTATAAAAGAAAAATTCAGCTGAAAGAGGGATCTGGATGGTAAGCAAAGTCACAATCGGATTGATTCAGGCTTCTCACGATACCCCTGGCGAGGAACCGTGCCAGGTACATATCGACAATGCCATTGAAAAGCACTTGTCGCTGATCGCCGAGGCTGCGAGCAAAGGGGCGAAGATCGTCTGCCTGCAGGAAGTGTTTACGACCCCGTATTTTTGTGCCGAGCAGAATCCGAAATGGTACGCTACAGCGGAAGCGGTGCCAGATGGCCCGACCACGCAGCTGTTTATAAATGTGGCCAAACAGCACGGCATTGTGCTAGTCCTGCCGATTTATGAAAAGGCCGCCGAGGGCGTCTATTACAATACGGCCGCTGTGATCGATGCAGATGGTACGTATTTGGGCAAATACCGGAAAAACCATATCCCGCATGTGCAAGCCGGTCCGAACCCGCAATGTGGGTTCTGGGAAAAGTACTATTTCAAGCCCGGCAATCTGGGCTATCCGGTATTCAAAACGATTTATGGAACGATCGGCGTCTATATTTGCTACGATCGCCATTTTCCTGAAGGGGCACGGTTGTTGGGGCTGGCAGGGGCTGAAATTGTGTTCAATCCGTCTGCTACCATTGCAGGGCTGTCTGAATACCTCTGGAAGCTGGAGCAACCGGCACATGCAGTGGCAAACGGGTACTACCTGGGAGCAATCAATCGTGTCGGCTATGAGAAGCCTTGGAACTTTGGCGAGTTTTATGGGCAATCGTATCTCGTTGATCCGCGCGGCAATTTCGTGGCGATGGGCAGTCGGGATCAAACCGAGGTCGTCATCGGCGAGATGGATCGCAATCTGATTGCAGAAGTGCGCGACCAATGGCAATTTTACCGGGATCGTCGACCGGAGACATATGAAAAGATGGTTCAACTGCTGCCATAAGAAGGAGGGGCATTCGGATGTCGTCTTATCTGGAGTTTAAGGAAGAGATGGAAAAGATCGATGATTATGTCGCGCTTGGCTATCGCATTGCAAAAGTGCAGGAGAATTTGAGCGGAGCGATTGTTGAGTTTGAGCATCCCAATCCACCTGGGAATATGGAGAAAACCGTCCACATGCATGTGCTGACGGCAGATGGCCGTAAATATTTTAGCACCATTCTGATTGCCCAGCGCAAGAGTGTTTCATAAACCGGATACATGAGAAAAAACGAGCAGATAGCCGCGGGCTGCCTGCTCGTTTTCTTATTTAACGGATTAGGAATTGCTATTTGGACAAAAAATTACGATAATAAAGATAATTGAATTTTTTGGAATCAATCATCACAAACATTGAAACAACCTGCCAAAATGATAAAGGATGTGATGGACGTGATGAGTACGGTGTATCGAGGGATTACATTAACAGAAGCGTTGCAGGTGGTGCGGACGCAAAAATACGAGCGAGAGGAGCGGCGTTATTTTCTGGACGGAGTTGTGGCAAAAGCGGTATTTGGTCAAGGTATATACCTGGTGCACGATTCGGAGATGGCTGCTCAATACGCATTTTGTCACGCTGAGAGTGAACACGATCTGGCAGCTGTTTTGCGTCAGGAGCTGACCTTTTCTAATCCGATGATCTTACACGCTGGCTACAGCGAGCGGGACTTGCGGCGAGATGCGCTTGCCTGGAAGTTCAAGGATGGACATTTGCCTCCCGATCTGCTGGACCATGACACCTTGCATCGCATTGAAAAAATTGGTTCTGTCATGAAACAATATTTGCTCGAGCATCAGTTTGACGGGATTACATACCATGTAAATGACGACCTCATCTATTCCATATCTTATTTCCCCGAATCCCAAATCCAAAGCATACAAATCGACTTCATTTTCGATATCCATGAATTGAAACATGCAACCGTGCAAATGCTGCGTGATCGGTACAAACAAAACGGTCACGATCGAGTTCCCCATGCATTGGGGGACAAAGGCCCCGATTCCAAGCGGCAGAATCCGCTCCTGTGAAAAACAAACCAGCCCAAGCTACCATTCATTGTTGTTACCCTGCTGCTCTCCTGATCCGCGTCGTTCGGTTGGAGAGCTTTTTTGTTTCAAACAGAAAAATATTTTTTTTGCAACGAATACAATTAATAGTAAATTATCATTGCATTTATTAAATATATGGGTATAATTTAATTAATCAAATAGTCTGAAAAGTTAGAATTGGAGGAGGGCGTAATGAACCAGCAGGAGCATGTTGTTTACCGATGTGAAAATTGCGAAAGCGCAGACGTGAACATGACGAATTATCACGATATGCACTCGTCCCAAGATGTGTTTCACTGTGCTTCCTGTGGTTTCATTTTTTGGGAGCACACGGTGTTCCGTTCGAAATAGCCAACAAATTTCCATGTGAAAGGGGGGATGACGAGACAACGACCAGATCATGGCCCACATTTCCTTTACGAAGACACTCGGTTCGGATGAAACATGCTTTGCCTTGAGAAAATGACATGAGCAAGGAGTTGAATCACATTGAAGTACCAATTGGAAGAGAATGGGATTGTGACTTTGACTGATCAAGGAACCGAAGCGGTAAAAGGGTCTCCCTTGTGGAACGATGATTTGCGTCCAACAACGAAGGATGAGCATAGTTGGACCAGCTACAATTTTGCCAGTCTATGGATCGGAATGTGTATTTGTTTGCCAGCCTATTCCATGGCAGCCGGCCTCATCTCGCTTGGGATGAACTGGTGGCAGGCCGTCGGTACGATTATCCTCGGGAACTGTATCGTCCTTATCCCTATTTTGCTTAATTCCCATGCAGGAACCAAGTTTGGGATTCCGTACCCGGTCTATGCTCGCCTCTGGTTTGGCTCCAAGGGAGCGCACATTCCGTCGATGGCCCGTGCCCTGGTAGGAGCGGGTTGGTTTGGCATCAACTGCTGGTTCGGGGGCGCTTCCATCGATACGCTCCTGCAATCGATGAGCGGGTGGGGAAATGTTCCCGGGCACTTGCCGATCGCATTTCTCGCTTTCTGGGCGTTGAACGTCTGGATCGCGTATCGTGGACCTGAAGCCATCAAAAAAATGGAATTCTGGGCTGCTCCTGTCCTGATCGTGATGAGCTTGGCCTTGTTGGTGTGGGCGTTCTCGAAAGCGGGCGGCTGGGGGCCGATGCTCTCTGCACCATCCAAATTTACGACTACCGGTGAGTTTTTGAAAACGTTTTTCCCCGCTTTAACAGGCGCCATTGCCTTCTGGTCGACTCTCGCCCTGAACATCCCCGACTTCTGCCGCTATGCGAAGAGTCAAAAAGCACAAGTACTTGGTCAATCGATCTCGCTGCCTACGACAATGGGAGGGTTCTCCTTTATCGGGGTTGCCGTTGCTTCCGCGACGGTCGTTGTTTACGGGGAAGCGATCTGGGACCCTGCCGCGCTGCTGGCCAAATTCCCTCCATTTGCGATCTTCCTCGGAACATTGGGCATTATCCTGGCTACACTGACAACGAATGTTGCAGCTAACATCGTTGCTCCCGCTCGTTCCATCGAAAACCTGTCTCCACGACGGATTTCGTATGGAGCAGGGGCCATCATCACCGGGGTTGTCGCCCTTGCGATGCAGCCGTGGTACTTGCTGGAGAATTTCTCCAACTACATATTCCTCTGGCTGGGGTACTATGCGGCGTTGCTTGGACCGATCGATGGGATTGCCATCGCGGACTACTGGCTGGTACGCAAGCGTCGCCTCAATCTGGTTGAATTGTATAAGACAAACGGAATTTACAGCTATGCCGGCGGGTTTAACAAGCACGCCATCTGGTCGCTGATCATCGGGGTGGCTGTTCCGTTCGTGTGCAAGTCGATTCCTGCCTTGAGCATCGTATGGGACAACGCCTGGCTTGTCGGTTTGATCGTATCCGGATTGCTTTATTGGGTGCTGATGAAGGACAATGCCAGCCTTATTTCGGAAGAGCAGTATCGATCGATTACAATTACACAAGATTCCTCTCAACGACATGTAGCGTCCTGATTCCATACACAAACAAACACTCATGTGCCCGAATGCTCTCGGTGCAGATGAGTGTTTTTTCGTTTCGGCAAAGTTCGCCTTATTCAATTCGTTCCAAACGAAAAGGCGATGCGACAGGGGAGGGCAACGGCAGTTCAAGCACTTCCTTCATTCTTGTCGTGATCCGTTTGCGTTCCTCGGCGGACACAAAGTAATAATAAATGTTGTTCAGCATCCTGCTCTTGCCTTTTACCTCAAGAACATCAACGGTCTGTGCAGCTTCTCTGTATTCGAACAGAAGTTCTTTCGTGTCTTCAAAGGTTAGATTTGTCTTGACGCTGCTGGACACATGCTGGAAAATGGAATCCAATTTGGTCAGCACCTGTGCGCTTTCTGCTTTTTCCATCAGCGAGCGTACGACCGCTCGTTGCCTTTGGTTGCGGCCTAAATCACCTTTCGGATCGTCGTAGCGCATTCGGCAGTAAGCCAATGCACGTTCCCCGTTTAAATGCAGCTCGCCTTTGTCAAAATGCTGATCCTCGTATGTAAATTCCAGCTCATTGTGGACATCAACCCCTCCCAGCTCATCAATGACTTTGATAAACTCCCGCATATTTACTTTGATGTAGTAGTCAATCGGAACCTGGAGAAACGCTTCTACCGTATTGATGGCCATGTCCACGCCGCCAAAAGCAAAGGCATGGTTGATTTTGTCCTGCTTCGATTTCCCGATGATTTCCGTTCGGGTGTCGCGAGGAATGTTGAAAATCAGCATCGTTTTTTTGTTCGGGTTGACGGTGAGCAGCATGATGGTATCCGAACGACCAGACTCTCCGCTTTTTTCATCAATGCCCAGCAGCAGGATGGTCACAGGAGCCTTCTGCTCGATGGTCACACTTGTTTCCCGCAACCACGATTGTTGTTCCAGCTTTTCTCTGGTGATGTCTTGTGAGGCGGATGACGGGGAGCGGCGAATCGGCTCATACGTTTGTTCCAGCACGGTTTCAATTGAATGGTAGAGATAGTAGAGGTATGCCGCAATGGTGATGAGAAGGGCGGTCATGACAATGAGTGTCCACTTGAGCCAACGTTTCCATTTCATTCAGCGCATCTCCCGGCAACGAAAAATAGGACTTCCTGTCTCTATGAGTAT
The DNA here is from genome assembly GCA_050262535.1 of Clostridia bacterium. GTDB lineage: Bacteria > Bacillota > Bacilli > Brevibacillales > Brevibacillaceae > Brevibacillus_D. Next base: position 676 of record JBLNEJ010000172.1, on the reverse strand, counting down.
GACAATGGAAGGAATTCGATTCCAAAGACTTCTATTTTTCGTAGCTGAAGGAGGGGTGTTCCATAAAAATAAGGTTGTAGACTGAATAAAGTATTAGACCGAAAAATAAAGCACTAGACTGAGAAATAAAGTGTTAGACTGGCGTCCAACCATTGAACTAACGGGCAGATTACGCTCGTTGCCCCCCAAGTATGGTAAGAAAAATGCACCCTCGTGAGGAGCTTAAGCTGACACTGGGTTAAAGCATGGGTGCCGAAAGGAATGATTCCGTTCAATGTAAGTGTAGGGCTATCACAACAATAGCTCCATGGCTGCGCGTTCTTTATCAGCAATCTCGAGCAACAGTTTAGACGCATTCACGAGCTCTTGGTGCTCACCTGTTCTTCCTGCAAGGTCGATTAAAGCAGAGACGCTAACCCACATTGGAGCGATCTCTGCAAACATACAGTGGGCTTGTTCGATCCTCGGATCCTCCAGCCGCTCAGCACATTCTCTCAAAAAATCCCTATACAGATTCCGAAATAAAGCGCCGCCGGTTCCCGCCCGCTCCATTAGCGTCGCGGTAAGACATAAATCATGTTCGAAATTGTTGCTGCGAGAAGGCCACTTCAAGATTTCATTGCTCATTTTAACAATGCCTTTATTGCCAGCATTCCGAATGGGCGGGTTCAGATAA
>JBLNEJ010000171.1:0-3677 GCA_050262535.1 Clostridia bacterium | reverse complement strand
TTCATTTCACGGATCGCTCCCATGACTTTCTCTACCATGATCGGGGCCAAGCCTTTGCTCGGCTCGTCGATTAAGAGCAGCTCATTGTCGTTGACATACGCCCGGGCGATCGCCAACATCTGCTTTTGCCCACCGGAGAGGAAGCCAGATTGCTTTTTCCAGAACGTTTTCAGGTCGGGAAACAGGTCCAGCATCCAGTCGCGGCGCTCCAGCGCGGCATCATCTGTCTTCTGCATCGCCAGCTTGAGATTTTCTTCAATCGTCAAATCAGGAAAAAGACCCTGATCCTCCGGCACATAGCCGATTCCTTTGCGTGCGATTTCGTAGGTGGGCAGGCGATGAATTGCCTCTCCCTTGAAGGTGATTGTGCCTTTCGAAATCGGGTTCAGCCCCATTAGGGAACGCAGTGTCGTCGTTTTGCCTGCGCCGTTGCGGCCCAGCAGCACGGTGACCTCGCCTTTTTTCGCCTCAAACGAAACGCCTTGCAGGATGTGGTATTGTCCGATAAACGTTTCAATCCGGTCCACGTTAAGAAGCGTCGTCATACAGACCTCCCAGGTATGCGGTTTGGACCAGCTCATTTTGCATGATTTTGTCCGGTGTATCCTCCGCCAAAAGCTTCCCGTTGAACAGCACCATCAGCCTGTCGGAGACACTGAGCACCATGTCCATCTTGTGCTCAATTAGCAAAATCGTCCGGTTGCCCTGCTCCTTGATCTGCCGGATGACCTCCAAAATGGAAGGAACCTCTTCGAGCGACATGCCCGCAGTCGGCTCATCGAGCAGCAGCACCTCTGTTTCCAGTGCGAGCAGCATGGCGATTTCCAGCTTGCGTTTCTCGCCGTGGGCCAGATTTTTGGCCAAGGCGTGTGTTTTTTGTCCGAGCAGCACCATTTCCAGCAGCTCGCGCGCACGTGTCTCGAATTGCGCATGCTTTTTCGGGCTGGCGAACAGGTTGTAGTAAACACCCGCCTGTGCCTGGACGGCAAGGCGGACATTTTCCAACACGGTTAAGGAGGGGAACACATTCGTGATTTGAAAGGAGCGGCCGAGTCCAAGCCGCGTTCGCCTGGCCGGAGAAAGCGTGGTGACATCACTCCCGTTCAGGATGACTTTGCCGCGTGTCGGCTTCAGCTGACCACTCAGCAGGTTGAACAGAGTGGTCTTGCCGGCGCCATTCGGCCCGATGATTGAGGTAAACGTGTTTGGTGAAATTTTCAGGTTGACCCCGTTGACCGCCGTATGGCCGCCAAACGTAATCGTCAGGTCTTCTGTCGCAAGAATCGGCTTCATCGTTTCACCCTCTTCTTATGGTCACACTTCATTATTTCTTGTTGCGGATCGGCGGAGCGGTTTCCTCAGGCGACAGTTCTCCTGTGAGAACAGGCACCGGCCATTCCACGCCGTCTTTACGCTCCAGACGGATGACGTACATTGATTGGAGTGCCTGATGGTCTTCCGCGCGGAACGTCATTTTTCCCTTCGGCGAGTCGAACGACATGCCCTCCATCAATGGAATCAGGTTGTCGGCATTCGTGTCCCCGTTTGATTTTTTCACCGCCTCGACAATTGCCATAGCCGCTGTCATTCCGCCTGGCACGAACAGGTCAGGTGCTTCGCCGTTGTTGCGCTTTTTGTGCTCTTCCTTCAGCCAGTCGTTGACCTTGTTATTTGGCAAGTCGTAGTAGTACAGGCTGAAGCCTTCCATCCCGATCAGGCCGTTCATTGTTTTCAGCGCGGAGAAGTTGGCGGCACCTGTAGAAATCTTGATGCCCTGCTCCTGCAGCTTCATGTCGGAGATTTGGCTCCACGGCGTGTTGGCACCTGCCCAGATGACAAACAGATAGTCGGGCTTGGCTTGAATGATTTTTTGCAAATTCGGGGTGAAGTCGGTTGCCTTCTGGTCCGCGTACTCTTCGAGAATGATCTCGGCGCCTTGCTTCATTGCCTCTTCCTTGAAAGCAGCAACCCCGTCGCGGCCAAAGGCGTAATCCGGTGCCAGCGTGGCGATTTTCGTTCCTTTCTTGGCAATCGCCAGCGCGCCGGCAATCGCATCCTGCGACGAGTTGCGCGCCGTGCGGAACACGTATTTGTTCCAGTTGGCACCGGTGATGCTGTCAGCGGCGGCTGGTTCGACGACCATGATTTTTTTGTTCTCTTCGGCGAGGGGCACAACTGCCAGCGTATCGCCGGAGCTGGATGAACCGACGATGAAATCCACCTTGTCGTCTTCAATCAGCTTGGTCGCTTTTTTGACGGCTACGTCTGCCTTCGTTTCCGTATCCTCGAAAACGACTTCGATCGGACGGCCCGCCACTTCGTTCGTTCCGCCTGTCGCATATTCGATTCCCAATTCAAAGCCGCGCTTCGTCTGCTTGCCGTAATCCTCCAGAGCGCCAGTCAGGGATGCGAGCACGCCGATGCGAATCGGTTCTTTTTTGTCTGTGCCCGATGGCGATGCCGTTTGTCCTTGATTTTGTGCAGGAGCCTGGCTTTGTTGTTGACCGGAACAAGCTGTGACCAATACAGTGGTTACTGCCAGAAGTGAAAGAAGTCCGCTTTTCAACCCTCTCTTTTTCAAACCCATGTGGATCCCCCTCTTTTTTGTACTTATTCAAGCCATTCCAGCACAGTGGCCGCCCAGGTATAGCCTGTTCCGGCACTGACCGTGACGATCTTGTCACCCTTTTTAAACAGTCCCCGCTGCTTGCCTAGATGCAGGCCAATGCAAGGATCGAGCGCGGACAAATGTCCGTAATGATCGAGATAGATCGCTTTGTCTTCCGTCAATTCAAGCTGACCGAGCAGCTCTTTGAACATCGAGCGTTTCGTATGCAGCGGGATGAGCCAATCGATGTCTTTGGCGGTATAGCCGCTTCGGTCCATCGCTGTCTGCACCACTCGCACGAAATTGGCGACAGAGACGGGATCAAGCCGCTTTTTCATATCCTGCGGGTCTTTTACATCGAGATAATGCATCCGCTGCTGAACCGTTTCGACGCTTGCCGGATGCTTGGAGCCGCCTCCGACAACACGTACATCATCGTGGAAGGAGCCGTCCGTGTAGATGCAGGAGCCAAGCACCTTGCTGCGGGCAGAACCTCGTTGGACCAATGCTGCTGCGCCGCCGTCAGCAAAGTTGAACATGAACCGTGAGCGCACGTTCTCGTAATCGACTAGCTCGGCCTCCTTACAGCCGCCGACCAGCAGGATGCTGGAGATCGACTGATCGGAAACGAGCATATCCTTTGCTACCTTCAGGGCGATCGGGAAGCAGGAGCTGACGTTCATCATCTCGAACGCATAGGCGTTTTTCAGCCCCAGCTCATGCACGATCTTCGTGCCACAGGTCCAGACCAGATAGTCCTTGTAGGAGCTGCCGAAATAAATGACGACGTCAATCGAATCAGGATCGACACGCTCCAAAATGGTCCGCGCCGCACGGATCGCCATGTCGGATGCATGCGTGTCGCTGTCGGAAACGTGTTTTTGCACCAGGCCGAACTTCTCGATGATGACCGATTCGGGGATTGCTGCACGCTCTCCGATTTCCTTGGCAGTCTCGATCTGTGGCGGGAAATAAACCCCTGTTTCTTTGATTCCGATACTGCTCATCCTACCTGCTCCTCCCGTTGCACGCGCATCGTTGCTTCTCCATCGAGGACAAGCTCACCATC
>JBLNEJ010000170.1:0-5081 GCA_050262535.1 Clostridia bacterium | reverse complement strand
AATGCCGGCTTTGCGTTGGGCGGAGCTGCTGAGGAAATCCCGCTTGACGAGTGGAAGCGCCAGTTCGACACGAATTTCTTCGGCTTGGTCGCCATGACGCAGGCTGTTCTCCCCCTCATGCGCACCCAAAAAAGCGGTAAGATTGTCAACATTGGCAGCATCAGCGGCCGCATCGGTTTTCCCGGCTATTCGCCCTATGCAGCCTCCAAGTTCGCGGTAGAAGGCTTCAGTGAATCGCTTCGCCTTGAATTGCTCCCGTTCGGCATCCATGTTGTCCTGGTGGAGCCGGGCGCGTACAAAACAAGCATCTGGCAGAAGGGCTTCGACACCATTCAAGTGAAACCCGGCTCTCCTTATGAGCAAATGATGCAAAAAATCTTAACCATTTCCCGCCAAACAGCTGAATCGGCCGCTCCCCCTGCTGAGGTGGTCGATGTCATTGTCAAGGCCGTAACCAGTTCCGCTCCGACGCTTCGCTATCCAATCGGAAAAGGTACCCGGCTGTCCATCATGGGTAAGGCGCTGCTTCCGTGGAAGTGGCTCGAGCGTGCGGTCAGGCGCGTGCTAAACTGACGGGACGTTCAAAAACAGAGCCATATACACATCATCTACATACTTGCCATTCTCCAGCTTGAGTTGGCGAATTTGACGTCCCTCTTCGACAAAGCCGAGCTTTTTGTATGTATGAATCGCCCGCTCATTGTGCGAAAACACGCCGAGGCATATTTTTTCAAGACCTTCCTGTTCCTGGGCCCATTGGATCGCGTGCGTCATCATTCGCGTGCCAAGCCCCTTGCCGGTATAGGCGTTGCTGATCCCAATTCCCAATGTTCCGACATGTCGAAATCGCAGCTTGGGACTGCGTGCCAAAAACAAAAACCCCACAACGTCGCGATCCGTCTCGGCTACAAGTGTGATCCCGCCGTTTTCTTCCGTTTCCTTGATTCGCTGCTGTTGCATCGCGAGCGTAGGCTGGTCATCGGTTGGAGCATGGGCAAAAAAGTCCGTCGTCTCAATGATCTCCTGTTGGAGCCGCAGGATATGGCTTGCGTCCTCAATCGTTGCCCTTCGTATTTCCATGAAACATGCCTCCTCATAGAAAAATGACAAATAAGAGCTTTAGCCGGATGACTAAAGCTCTGATGCTTACAATATGGTGCGGTCGAGAGGACTTGAACCTCCACGGTGTTGCCACCACTAGAACCTGAATCTAGCGCGTCTGCCAATTCCGCCACGACCGCATGGTAAAATCACTTGTAGGATGAATATACCACACGACCTTTTTCCAAATCAATACGAAAATAGATCATTCCCGGTGAAAACAAAAGCGGCTGACGCATCCGCCAACCGCTTTTGCCGAGCCATTCTTCCAACAGCCTGCCCCGTTTTATTCCCCGGTAAACACCGGCTTTCTTTTTTCGCTAAATGCTTGTACCCCTTCCTGATGGTCCCGTGTGGAAAAGGCGATTCCCTGCGCCATTGCCTCTTCATGCAAGAGCTGCTCCAGTGAGTACTCAAAGCTGCGGTTCAAGATCGCTTTGGTCATGCCAAGCGCAGCCGTCGGTCCTTGTGCAAGGGAAACCGCCAGTTCAACCACCCGCTCCATCAATCCCTCAGGTTCCGTTACTTCCAGTACGATGCCATATTGCTGCGCTTCCCTGGCACTGATCATTCGCCCGGAATACATCAGCTCCTTGGCACGTGGCATGCCAACGACGCGCGGCAAAAAGTACATCCCGCCAAAATCAGGAACAAGCCCAACCTTGGAAAATACCTGCCCAAACATCGCCTGCTCATTTGCCACAACGATATCACAGCAAAGTGCGATGTTAAATCCAGCCCCTGTAGCAAAGCCATTTACCGCAGCAATCGTCGGTTTTTCCAATTGGTACAGATCGAGGAGCAGGCGATGAGCCTTTTGCATATAGCGCTTTCCGTTCAACGCTTGGGTGCCGGGGAAGCTGGAGAGATCACCACCGGCACTAAACGCTCGCCCGCTCCCGGTCAAAATGATGCTGCGCACACCTGCGTCCGTTCGCGCTTGCTCCAATGCTGCTGCAAGCTCTTCAACCAATTCGTTCGAGAGTGCATTCATTTTGTCGGGTCTATTTAAGGTAATCGTCGCCACATGGTGGCTGACCTCATAGTGCACGAATTGCTCCTCCATACGTTCCTCCTTTACTCAGCCCGATGCTTGCTCTTTTTCAGCTGATGCCTTGATATCCGTCCGCAGCTTGTATTTGAGAATTTTGCCCGATGCATTTCGCGGCAGCTGCTCAACCAGATAGAGGACCCGAGGGATTTTGTAGCCTGCCAAATAACCGCGGCAGAACTGCTGCAAGTCTTCGAGCGCTACAAGCTGCCCCTGCTTCGGGACGATCACAGCCGCCACCGTCTCGCCCCACACCTCATGCGGCACGCCGATGACAGCAGCCTCCAGTACATGTGGATAGGAATAGAGCACCTGCTCCACCTCGACCGAGTAAACGTTTTCACCACCGGAGATGATCATGTCTTTTTTCCGATCAACGAGCGTCATGTACCCGTCTTCATCAATCATTGCCAGATCGCCCGTATGTAGCCAGCCGCCACGCATCGCCTCGACGGTCGCTTGCGGATTCTTGTAATATTCCTTCATGATCGTCTCTCCGCGCAAAACGAATTCTCCGATCATGCCCGGGCCCACATCGCGATCCTGATCATCGACGACACGGGCTTCCGTATTAAACATCGCGGTACCGCTTGCCCCGAGCTTCGTTTTGTGGTCTTCCGGCGTGAGGCAAATGCCGCCTGGTCCGCCCTCGGTTAACCCGCAAAGGTTGAAGAACTGGTCGGTTCCAAACAGATCCATGCTCTGGCGAACAACCTCCGGTGCCATCGGTGCCGCTCCATAGCCGCACCGTGTGACGCTGGACAAATCATAGCGGCTGCGATCGGGTACTTGCAGCAAATACGTATACATAGCTGGCACCCCAAAGAAAAAGCTGATCCGATGCTCATGAATCGCCTCTAGCGCATGAACCGGATGAAAATCACGATGAATGACATGGCTTGCCCCGAGGAAAAAACCCGCCAGCAGAAACAGATTCAATTGCGCCGAGTGAAAAAGTGGTGCCAAGTGCAGCAGCCTGTCATTCGGACTAAGTCGCATGGTTGCCATCATGCCAACCGCCACCTGCAAAATTCGCTGATGATCAAACAGCGCTCCCTTCGGTCTGCCTGTTGTGCCTGACGTATACAAAATTTCCAGATCGTCACGCTCATTGATCTCAATACCAGGCTCTTCATCCCGATCACTAAGTAGCTGTTCAAACGCAAGTTGTGTGGAAGTTGACGTTTCACCCGAAACGACGACATGCTTCAAGCCTGCCACGCCGATTCGCGCTTCTTCGATCAGCTCGGCATATTCTGCATCACAAACAACGAGAATAGAATCGGAATGGTCGAGGATATAATTCACTTCAACTCCTGCTAGGCGAAAATTCACGGGTACAAGCACAGCACCGACCTTTGCAGCAGCAAAAAAGGAGATGGCGAACCTGTCCGAGTTTTTCATCATCAACGCGACCTTTTGTCCTTTTTCCACGCCAAGCGAGATCAGGCCATGTGCCAAACGATTCACTTCCCGGTTAAACTGAGCATATGTATAGCTTCTCCCCTCGCAGGTAAGCGCCCATTTGTCCGGATGTCGACGTGCATTGCGTGCCAAACAGCTCCCAAGATCCATATCCATCCTCCTCGTGATTTGATTTCACTCTCATTTGCTTACGTGTACAAGCCACCGTTAAGGTGAAGCACATGACCATTCACATAATTGGAAAGAGGTGATGCCAGATACAAAATGCCTTGAGCCGCTTCCTCCACCGTGCCGGCACGCCTCTGCGGGATCGATTGCTCGAACATTTGCCGTACTTTTTCCGGAATGCCAACCGCTACGCCATCAACCATTTCGCCTTTTTCCTTCGCTTGCGTCAGGCGGGTATCGATCATGCCGAATGCGATGGCGTTGCAGTTGACATTAAACCCTGCCCATTCCTTGGCAACGGTCTTGGTCAACCCGACCAGTCCAGCCTTGGCTGACGAGTAGTTCGCTTGCCCCACATTGCCCATCACGCCGGCAACCGATGTTACATTCACAATTTTCCGATAACGAGGCGTGCCATTTTCTAGATCCGCCTTGCCCGCATCACGCAAATAAGGGGCGGCTTCACGAATCAGACGGAATGGGGCGATGAGGTGAATATCGAGCATTTTTTGAAATTGGTCATCGGTCATTTTGTGAATGAGACTATCCCACGTGTACCCTGCGTTGTTCACAAGAATATCCAGCTGGCCGAAGGCGGCGATCGTCTCGGAGACGATCATTGCCGGGAAATCCGGTGCTGTAACATCTCCGCAAACTGCAATCGCTTCCCCCCCTTTTTCCTTGATCGCTTGCACAACCTCTTGGGCAGGGCCCTCATCTTTGTCCGACACAACAATTCGAGCCCCTTGCTCTGCCATCATCTCCGCGACGGCACGGCCAACGCCGCACCCCGAACCCGTAATCATTGCTACTTGCCCATCGAGCATTTTCATCTTGTTCATCCTCCTTTTTCAGATCGAATTCATTTCGCTCGCCTTGACGACAAATTGTCCGCTCAGCTTCACTTCGCCTGTTTCATTTGTGACTTTGAGTTCTCCTATCAGCCGTTTTTCGCCATCCTGCTCTATTTTTTCCTTGATCGTCCCGTTAACAGTCAGTTTTTCTCCCGGACGTGTCATTTTGGAAAAACGCACTTTGAAGTGACGAAGATTTTGGCGGGGAAACCACTGCCCCAGCGCTTGTCCGGCGAAGCCCATCACCAGCATGCCATGGGCAATAACCCCGCCCAAGCCCGCCTTTTCTCCAACCGGAACGACCGTGTGGATCGGGTTAAAGTCTCCGGATGCCCCGGCATAGCGCACCAGCTGCGTATGCGTAATCGCCGGTTTCTCCAATGGTTGCAACGATTCCATGTCAGCTTCCTCCTTTGAACATCAAGTTTACGGTGTTTCGATTACCAGACTGCGCGCAACCAGTACGGTTTCCCCCAGCTGAT
>JBLNEJ010000169.1:0-3099 GCA_050262535.1 Clostridia bacterium | reverse complement strand
TTCCTGTGTATCATGCATGTCTTTTGTCGCTCTGTCCAGCAAACCGATTTGCTCCATACTAACATCCTCCAGCTTCCGGTACAGCTCAGCTTCGTCCATGCCGCTTTCCACAATAAACCGCGCCACTCGTTCATACTGTTTAAATTGTTCCAAAATATTCCGCCATCTTGAAGACACAAACTCCACATCCTTTTATGGGAATTATATCCATTGTAGCATAAGAAAAAGCCCGATCATATGAGACCGGGCATTGAAGTGTGCAACAAAAATTATCGTGTCAGCTGCGAATAGGAATGCGGCTTCATTTTCACCACAGGGCTGCTTTTGGGAGAACTGGATGTCGTTGTGCCAAGCCTTAGCGTCAACACGACCGCAAGCACCAGGAAGGCAACCATCATGCTGACGACACCTGTCCACCCATAGGCTGACCAGAATATGCCGCCAAGCGTTCCTCCTACACTCGATCCAGCGTAGTAGAAGAACAGATACAGCGAGGCTGCTTGCGCCTTGTCATGTGTGGCCAGTCGTCCTACCCAGCTGCTTACCACGGAGTGTCCGCCAAAAAAACCGAAGGTGAAGATGGCGATCCCGATGATTTTGATCAACAAATGGTCATTCAACGTGAGAAACGCACCGACGAACAGGACCAGAAGCGAGATCAGCAGCACATTTTTTTGTCCAAGCTGATCGGCAAGCCGTCCCATCCAGGTCGAACTGAACGTGCCCACCAAATATACGATAAAGATAAAGCCTACCATCGTTTGACTGAGCGAATAGGGCGGAGCGACCAATTGAAAGCCGATATAGTTGTAGAGCGTCACGAAGCTGCCCATCAGCAAAAATCCGATCCCGTAGAGCGAAAGCATCCGCATGTCGCGCACATGACTGACAAGTGATTGGAAGAGGTTCCCCATCTCCAGCTTGCGCGGCTGGAAGTTGCGGGACGGCGGCAGCAGTCGCCAGAACAAGATGCTTGCAATGAGACTGACGACGCCAATTCCGACCAGCGCGATATGCCAGTTGAAGTGGTCGGTCAAAAATCCGGTAATCAAGCGCCCGCCCATTCCCCCGATCGAATTCCCGCTGATGTACAAGCCCATTGCTACGCCAAGGCTGGCCGGTTCAATTTCCTCACCCAGATAGGCCATTGCGATCGCTGGCAATCCGGCCAGTACGATGCCTTGAACGACTCTAAGCAGCAAAAGCAGCTGGAAATGAGTCGAAAAAGCGGTGACAATCGCCAAGGCGGACGCTGCGAACAAGGCAAACGTCATGATTTTTTTGCGGCCCCACGCCTCGGAGAGCGAGCCGAACAGCAGCAGGGAAAACGCCATCGCAATCGTCGTAATCGAAAGAGACAAGCTTGCCACCGTCGGCGACACTCCGAACTCACGGGAGAATTCGGGCAGAAGCGGCTGGGTGCAGTATAAAATGGCAAATGTACAGACACCCCCGGCAAACAAGGCAAAATTCGTTTTCATATAGTCACGTGTACCGCGTTTGATATAGCTCATGATGATAGCCTTCTTTCTTGTCATTCAATCCTGATAGCGTTCTTTTACAAAGGCGAGAAACCGGCGTGCTACCGGTGACAAATAGCGTGATTCCTTCCAGGCAATCGCAATCGTGCGGCTGCAAAGCGGGTCCGTGACCCGCAGCAGCTTGATCTGTGTCTGGTCAATCCCTTTAATGTCAGGCACCATGGATACCCCGAGATGAGCAGCCACCAAGCCGGCCACCGTGAGAATATCCTCGCCCTCAAACGTGATCCTGGGAGCAAATCCTGCTTGCTTGCAAAGCTGATCGGTCAGATGGCGAATACCCAAGCCGTTTTTGAAGGCAATGAACGGTTCGTGCTCGATGACGGACAGATCGATGGAGTCATTTGCTGCCAAAGGATGATCGATCGAAACGATCACATACAGCTCTTCCGTGGCAATGGGCTCCCAGCGAATCCCCTCCTCGTCATCAAGGACGGAGAGCAGCGCCAGATCCAGTGCGCCTGATCGCAGCTGCTCTCGCATGATGTGCGATCGCGGCTGGGATAGCTGAAACATGATATTGGGGTGCTTTCTGCGAAATGCGCTGAGCAAGTCCGGCACAAAATGGATGCCCAGCGAATGCAGGAAGGCCAGTGTTATCGTGCCGTGGTCCGGATCGATCATATCCTGGATTTCCCGCTTGCCCATATCGATTTCCTGGATCGCATTCTCCACCCGGTACAAAAACCGCTTGCCGTACTCATTCAGCACAATGTTGCGCCCTTGCCGCTCAAACAACGGTGCTCCCAATTCCTCCTCAAGCCGCGAAATGGCTCGGCTCAGGGCCGGTTGGGAAATGGCCAGTTGCTCAGCGGAGCGTGTCATATGCTGGGTGCGGGCCACCGTTTGAAAGTATTGGATTTGACTCCATTCCATCTATAATCCCTCATTCTCTTCCTCGGTGTCTTGCCTTTATTGTATTCCTTCCACTTGATAACTTCCAATCGGATATTTGCATCATATCGATGCTTCGTAGTAATCAATCCCACATAAGAAAAACTTCATTCAGAAGTCCTTTCAAAGAAGCTGGTTCTTCTTCCAGTGGAGGTTTTTACCACAGCAAATGCCGGAAGTTACGCTAAGGTACCCTGTCTTGCGCTCCAGAATTTATAAGCGCACGCACTTGTAAATTCTTGTACGTTAAATAAGTGCCCCAATGCAGTCGAATGACCTGCGGGGCACGGGTTTAATGGCAAGGATGCTATTGGTTCAACTGAAGCTCACTGGGACGAGGCACATCCGGCTTCCCTTCCGGATTGTTGTACCAGTAATCCGGCACATCACCGATGACGAGCGAGTTGGTAATCGGAATCATCGTGACGACGGTCGTTTGGTCGGTCGCAAACGGAATGACGATGCGCAGCGTTACTTCAACCCGGATGTAGACTGTGACCAGTACCATGTTGATTCCGGCTTCCGACAGCTTTGTATCAAGATTCGTTTTGACCGAGCCGATCGGCACGAACGTGATCGGCAGCTTCGGTCCCATTTCCGCCAGGAAGCTGCTGCCTGTCGCGAGGCCAAGCGGAACATGACGCTCCACCGTTTCATTTTCGAA
>JBLNEJ010000168.1:0-3898 GCA_050262535.1 Clostridia bacterium | reverse complement strand
AATGGGGACCAATGTTCAGCATCACACCGCAGTATGAGCATCGCGTTACTTCTTCATCTTGTACGGACGTTAAGCTGTAGCATTTCGGACAGAAAACAGCGCGTGCCTTTTGACCTGTGATGAAAACCTGAATCTCATCTTCCGCAAAGCCAGCGTCTATGGCCAATGGATACACCATCTCCGCCATCTTCCAGAGACCGGAAAGATAGAGCTTGGCTCCCATCTTTTGCGTACGGAGAATCGCCAAAATGTCCGCCTCCCCGGCGTCGCGCAAAACGGTCGTACCCGTTGGGGTGGACGCGAGAATCTCGCTCTCTTCCTCCTTGCCATCCGCAAGGTAGTACAGCTCGTATGGAACACCTGCCGCGTCCTGCGATTGCACGAAGCCTTTTGCTTCACTCAATCCACCGTGATCGGCGAACAACATAAGCTTACGCGTGTGGGGCTTGACAGAAAAAGCCTCGACAATGCTTTTGGATCGATCATACAAAACCGGACTATTGTACAGTGCACTCACATTCCTTCGCCTCCCCGCACTACTGTCTTGTTGTTGTTTCAATCAAATTTTTCAGGTACTCGACCGATTGCGGGAGGAAAACATCGATTCCTTTGTATTCCGCCATCACATCTGGAATATCCGACAGATTGTTATACGTTCTTTGCAGCCATTCCGGACGTTTTTGCAGGTCTTCAAGCGGCAGGAACTGTGTATTCAAGACGAACAAAACAGCATTCGCTCGAGCCATACGATAAAACTTCTGTTCCTCTACCCGCAGATGCACAAGCCGCCCTGCATTTTCACTCGTTACCCGATTCCGCTGCGGCACCCATACGTCCATCGTTTCATAGTTTACATCCCAACGATCGGCCATCAGGTTCCAGTTGATACGGGTCCAAGGCTTGCCGGGTTCGATGCGAAGCAGGAAGTCGCGTACACGCTTTGCCAGATCGACGCCATTTCGATTCACAAACGGAACCGGTGCATGAATTTCCTGGAATGTCATCCCCTTGTTCCAGTGAACAGAGAAGAGGGCTGCATACGAGACTTGCCCGACCTCCAGGTACAAATCGCCATCGCGATGAACCATCAACACAAAGTCATTGTGGAAGTGGCGGCCGATATAATCCAGCGGCTCATAAGGCAGGGTGCTTTCATCGCCGAAAACAAAGGTGTCTTCCTCGTTCAGCAGCTTGTTGGTAAAGGTCCACTTGTTCCCGTCCTTCACCACGCTAAAATGTTCCGGATAGCGTCCCACCGCCTGCTCAATCAGCATCTCTAGCACTTCCCACTGCATTTCCATTGTGTGTGGAAAGGATTGGTAACGAACCTCAGGCTGCTCCTCCAGCAACTTGCGCTTCTGCTTTATTTGAATCTGATATTCAGGTGTAATTTCTACGCAGTAAGGGTTTTCAAGAAGCTTCAGATCGTTCGAATAACGGTAGTTATCCTCTGTCCATGGAAACGGGAAAAGATCCAAATTGGTACATTTATACATTCAAATGCCCTCCTTCTATGATGTGAAATTCTCAGTCATGGTTAATTGCAAGTTTCTCGCCAAATGCAAATAGTCGAAAAAGTAGCAAGAATCCCGTATTGTTAAGCGAAGTTGGGTTTTTCGCAAATTCAATTTTAAAATTGAATTTCATAATTGAATTTCAAAAACGAATACAAAAAAGAAAGACCTTCCTTCGCTTAGATGCTGAAGAAAGGTCTTGATTTTTGATCGTTCAGAAATTAATTGATCTTCTTTTCCAAATGGAGGGCTTTCCCTGCCAGATCCGGTCGATCCACCGGATACGCGAACAGATACTTGGAGCAAACATAGTAACAGATTGCGGAAACAAAATACGTCGGAAGGCCTCCTGTCATGTACTGGAACAAATCGTGCGCATGGTCTGTGAGCGGGTTGTACAAGCTCCAATACACAATCGTTCCTACAATCAAGCTGATGATTGCAGACGGATTTACACCATTCCAGTATCGATAGGCGCCATTCAGATTATACAGATCCCTGAGCGAGACCCTTTGCTTCTTCACAAAGAAAAAGTCTGAAATCACAATACCGCCCATGACCGCCATCGTATAGGAAACAACCGAGAGAAATTTGGAATAAGCGTCGTAAAAACTTGGGCTGATCATCAGGATGATGGCGGGAATTGTAGTTGCCACGGCCACCATCCATTTTTGCTTCGGAAACACTGTTTTAAAGCTGACCGCCTGTGAATAAATGAGAAACACCGCTGCGGTGATATTCCCGACAATCAAAAGAACGAGTCCGATCAACGTCCAAATCAGGCTTCCGCCGATATTGGCCATCCAATCAGGAGGGTCTTGGGAAGCAACAACCAGCGTGCACAGTGCGCCCAAAATCGCTGCAGCGTTGACAAAAAAACCGTAGCTCCAGAAGCCGCTTGCAAAGGCGCCCTTCTCTGATTTCGCTAATCGGCTGTACTGTCCGATGTACACGAGCCATGAGAAGCCAAGTCCGATGTTAAACTCGATGGCTGTAGCAAACGATCTGACATCGCTTGGATAGGCAGCGGAAGGCTTGAGCGCAAACACTTTATCCATTCCCTGATGAATGAACAAGACGACAATAAGTCCCATCAAAACAAGAAAAATCGCAGGAATCCCGATCCAGTTCAGCCATTTGATCCCCACTGGTCCTTTGTGGGCTATCATCAAAGCCAAAACGAATCCAATGATAGCAAACAACGGCGCCCCCGTCTCGCGTGCTGTCCAAAATTCTGAGAACTGAAACAGACTGAGCAGCTTGATCACGGATTGGCCCACCATGAAACAAGCGATTGTGATAAACCCGAGATTCAGAATCATAAACAAGGCAAACAGGATATTCGAGCCGCGGTATCCTAACGCACTGCGAAACCCGACAAACGTATCCACCCCATATCGGGTAAACAGGATGGCGATCGGCATCGTCAGCAGCACTGGCAACGCGTTACCGAACAAAATCGCTGCCATCGAATCTTTTGCATCCAGCACAAGACCCGTATATCCACCGACCAACAGGCCAAAGCAGCTAATCCCGACCCCCACCTGAATCAAAAGAAGATCCCAGAATCCAAACGATCGTTCATTCTTTTTTAACGGCAAAAAGCCCATCATAACTTCTTTAAGTATAGCCGTCTCATCCTTATTGCTCATATGAATCCCCCTATGCTGATGTTAGTAGATCGAGGTTAAAAGAAAGATGATAATCCCTACCATCATGACGAGTGGCAAGATTGCGTCCGAAAAGGATACTCTCTCCATATTGCTTCCTTCCTTCTCAAATTCTTCCACTCGATCGTACAATTCCGTATATAGCGTACGGATAAAAGGATCCGTCGACTGCATATTCTCTTGGATCGTACTATTGCTTCTATTCATAGTTTCACCCCCACTTAAAGGTAAGCATTGCAAAAAACATACCATTAAAAATATTTGAAAAACAGAAGCAAAACATACCAGCATTATTCCGAAAATTCATTTTTGAATTTTAATTGCAAAACTGATTTTTTTGCTATAATTGTTTTACCAAAATGAACAGGGGGAGATCGCGATGCCCGCACAAGATCTTGAGCAAGTGCGAGAAACCAATTCGGATTTACAAGCGATTTTATCTTCCATCTATGACGAAATCCTTGTTGTGGACCCCCACGGCACGATTATTTGGGTGAGCGATCATTTTCTTGCGGACGTCTGGAATATGGAACCTGATGAAATGATTGGACAAAATGTTCTCAGTTTGGAAAAAAGAGGGTTATTCACTCCTTCTGTCGTCCGCCTTGTCCTGGAAAGCAAAGCCAAAGTGACAACGATCCAGGAAGCCTGGAATGGCGACCGAATCCTTGCCACAGGGACACCCGTGCTGACTTGCGACGGGAGCTTGGAGCG
>JBLNEJ010000167.1:0-5920 GCA_050262535.1 Clostridia bacterium | reverse complement strand
CCGTTTTCAAAAATAGCTCGGGAAGCTCGTATTTGCTTTTTAATTGAAGAAGCTCCTGCCAAAAATACTCGAAGCAAATTTTGGCTCTCTCTTCTCCTTTCAGCGTTTGAAAATAATGAAGTGGAAAATGTCTTCGTTTCCCTTCCAACACTTCACTGTACACCCATAGCACCTTCTGCCTTTCTGCAGGGCGCGGAAGGTACGGGTAGGCGTAATCGACGAGATAATACACATCCTCCGGCTTGGCCTCAATCGGCGGTTCAATGTATTCCTTGACGAGATGCAGCTTCAGGTCTCGCACATCCTCAACATTCAGGCTTTGTCGGGCGTGCTCCGGCGTCCACATCTTCACTTGTTCAATAGCATATCGCAGCACAAGCTGAACCTTCTGTTTCCGATACAATATTTCTTCAAATTCATAGGGAGAAAAACGTTTTTGCTCCCCATTTAATATTTTTTTATACCTTTCAATGATTTGCGAAGGCATGCAACGTCACTCCTGTCCCTCAACTGGTTTGGAACTACCCTACCATGTCGAATTAGGACAAAAATAATCGGCTGCTATGGGTCTATTGGAGGAGTTCGCCGATGGATCGACGACTGGGAAACACGTCGCAGCTCAATGCTTGCTTTATCCCAGGAAAGCTGAACCTCCTTCTCTGCGAACAGCTCAAGATAATAGATCCCTTGATCGTAGAGGTGATGCTTTTCTCCCTTTTGATGCACCACGCTGATTCGATCAGTCATTCCTTCCAACGCATCCTTGTTCAATTTGAATAAAATCTCCGCTTCCTCTCTGGCCCCCCGCACGATATTCGCTTCTGCTTTATTGGCTTCTCGTTTCGTAGCAAACAAAACCGTACGTATCTCATGCCCCGTTTTCTTGTCGATGTATGTCCATTTTCCTGCAGCCCGCGCTCCCTTGGAAATGATGTCGGCTGTATGCTGCATTTTCATCTCCAGCAAATCTGCCTGTCCGATGAGAACAAGCAAGGATAGCAGCCCGAACAGACAGGTGAGAAACAACATCGACATGATCATGGTGGCACCCTTTTCCTCTGCCAGCCGTTGGCCAATGAACCCAAACTTTTTTTTCATAGCGTTTAGTCCCCCGCATTCTCCACCATCACGAAGTACGATTCATTGATCTCGTATGGCTTTTGCGATGCCAACAGATTGACCCGGATGGAAATCCTCGCTTCAATATGCTCTCCCTTGCGCCAGTACCTTCCCGGAACAAGCTGCACAAATTTGGAATCCAGCCCAATCGCTTGGTCCAGCTCATCTTCTGCTCGCGATTCGGCATAATACCTGGCCAGTCCGAAATTAGGTTGTACAGAAGCAATTCGGCCCGCCTCAAACGCAGCAGCCATGGCAATCTGCTTGTTGTACATGATCGTAAAGAAGTCCATCGTGAAAACAAGGAGCACCCAGATCAGCGGAAAAACCAAAACAAACTCAATCAACTGACTTCCTTTCTCTTCCTTCAACAATCGCCTGATTCTCACAGCGGCATCCACCTCCCGTACCTGATCAGGAAGGCTGCGAAAAAAAAGACGGCAAATGGGATGCTCCATGCTGACTGATGGTAGGAAGGGAACCAAAGCTTCCGGTGTCCCCTCCAGCCTGCAGCCAGTATAAACAGATGCCTTCCTAACAGCCCCAGTCTTTGCGGCAAAAAGAGCATAGAAGCAACACAAAGCAGGGCAGAAACGAGAAAAAGCCAATAAATTTCCGTAAATCCGAGCCAGACCCCCGCAGCCATCAACAGCTTCTGATCGCCCATCCCCATGGCACGCAAAACGACGGGAACAACCGTCAGGACAAAACCTCCCGTCAAGCCTCCAAGCGCCATCAATCCCTGGCCTGTCCAGAGTTGGTACAGGAGCCCCGTTGCCATCATCGGAAACAGGAGCCAATTGGAAATTTTCCGCCTTTTCCAATCAGACCAGGCGGCAAAAGCCAGACATACAGCCAGGAGAACGACGATCATTTTTGCAGATTGCCTTCCATTTCCTTCAAACGTGCATCTTCTGCTTCTCCAAGCGATTTCAAGGTCGGAAATACGACTACCAGAATGACCGCGATGATAATGACCATCTCAATAATCGTTACCGCCTCTTCCTCCTGAACAAACCGCTTTGCATACGCAGCTACTGCTCCCATTTCAATCCCTCCTTTTTGGTTATATCTAGAATTTGTCAAAAGACAGAGCCTTCCGCAAAATTATTTTCCCTTCCTTTACAAGCTCTTTCCGATTCCGATAAATGCAGGTCCCATCACCAGAAACATGAGCGGCAATCCCATAAACACGATTAAGAGAGGCAGCAGCCGAACCTGCAGCCGGTTCATGGTCGCGGCAGCTTCGTCCTCCTGCTGCTTCAACTGCTCTTCCACCTGCTCGGCCAAAAGTCTGGCGATGCTTACCCCTTTCGTCATGGCTTCGTTGATCTCCAGTGCAATCGTGATCAACCCTTCTATTTCCCAGCGGTACGCCATCGCTTCCAGCGCCTTTCGCCAGTTTCCGTACTGTTTTTCCTCCACCTCAAGCCAAGCCAATTCCTTGCCCAGGCGGGACGGATAGCGGCGTGCTGTCGCTTTAACCGCCGAATGAACCGGCATCCCCGCTTCCACCAGCGCTTGTACGATGCCAAAAAAAATCGGGATTTGCTGCTGGATTTCCTGCTTTGCCCGTTTATCCGCCCATTCGATCAGTTGTGTAGGAAATAGAAAAGCGGCAGCAGCCGCTATCACCGGAAGGAGCTGGATCATGCCAACCTCTTGTCCGGTACGAATCATCGTATGAAGATAAAGCAGACTAGCTGCCAGGAACCCTGCACAAACCAGCTTTGCCAGTAAAACCTCCTCCAGCGTGGCATCCCACCGAAGCCGCTCCAGCCTCGCTTTGATTTGACGGCTGTCCAATCCGACGTAGCGGGATAGCCTCTGAACAAGCTCCGGATTGCTTCTTAGCCGATCAAGCCCCGGAAGCTGACGTCTGTTCCCTTCAAAGCTGCTCCGAAACTGTGCCTGCTGTTCCACCTCGATACGATCATGCAAGCCGCTCTGCTTGCCACCGCCCGGACGGAAGGCAGCAGGCAAAAAGAGCAGCAGCAATGCGATGCCTAATGCGCTTGATAATGCCAGCATTTCGTCATCACCCCCTGTATATCTGTTTTAATGCCACAAACCGAATGAACTCGCCGCCCAGCAGGATCATGAAAAATGCCCCCAATATCATCAGCCGCCCGCCAACGGTCTCAAGCATCGGATCAAAATGGTGCGGATTGTTGAAGTACAGAGTGGTCACAAACACAAAGGGCATCACCGATAGCAAATTGACCTGTGCGAGGATTTGCGACATGGCCGCACGCTGCTTGCGCAATAGCTGTCTTCTGCGCAGTATCGAGGATGCCGCCTGATCCAATGTTTTGGCCATATCGCCGCCCAAAGCACGCTGAACCTGTACGATCGTGGACATATACGCAATGTCAGGCGAGCCGGTTCGCATATGCATTCCGCTCATTGCACGCTCCAGCGGAACCTGTCCGCGAAGAAGCTCCACCACACGCATATATTCCCGAGCAACCGCCTTCTCCACGAAGCCGCTGTTTGCAACCTGTTCAAACGCGAAGAAATACGATGGAGATGTTCGAAGCGAGCTTGCCATGATGCGAATTGCCCTGATGTTTCCCTCTTCAAAGCGCTCCTTTTTCTTGGCGCTCAAAAATCCAAGCACACGCTCGGCGAATACGACGCCAGCGATCAAAGACGGTACTGCCAACCACCAGGATTTCAAAACCAGGCTGCACAGCATGTAAAAGGTCGCCCCAGATATGATCGATAACAGCAAGTATTGCCCAACCGTAATTCCTGTTTGCGACTGGTTCAGCCGGATCTCAAGCCGTTCCATCAAGGACAGTCTGCCTTGCTGAAGCTGCTGGACCAGCGCGTGCTCTTGCTCTTGCTGAAGCATTCCATGCCAAATGGATTGCGGGAGAAAAATAAGCAAAAGCGAGATTCCAAGCACCAAGGCACAAACAATCGGTATGGCTTCCGTCAGCATTGCATAGCCCCTCCCTACATGCGAATCGGCGTTGTGAAAAACACCTTGTCGATGTCTTCATGCCGCAAGCCTTTTGCCAGCCAGCTACGCACAAGCCGCTCCGGCTTATGACCGGTCCATTTGTACTGTCCAACAACCTTTCCATCGACCAGATCAGTCGGTTCATAGACAAAAATATCTTGCAAATACACACGATCCGGCACCACCTGCTTCACATTGCAGGTTCGCTTGATTCGCTCCTCATGCGACTCGCCGGTTCCCACCACTTCCGTAATCGCGACTACTTTCCGGCTACCATCCTCTTCAAAGCGCTTTACTTGAACGATCAGCTGCAGAGCCGAGCCGATCATCAAATTTCGTTCAAAGCTGCTATACTTTTCATCCGATTTGGCAAACAAAATCGGCAAGGTGGAGTCGATCAGGGCTCGTGGAGAGTTGGCATGTGCGGTACTCCAGCTACCGGGATGGTCGGTATTCATTGCCCAGAACAAATCAACGATTTCCCCGCCTCGTGATTCGCCAACGATGATCACATCCGGCCGCTTTCGCAGCGACAATCGGACGCAATCGCGAATCGAGTAGCCGCCCTTTCCTTCATGGTTGGGCGGCTTGGCAAGGAATCGACGCACAAACGGATGCTGCAGCTTCAATTCCAGCACATCCTCAATCGTAATCACGCTCAAATGCGGCGGCATAAAGGCTGAGATCAAATTGAGCAAATGCGTTTTGCCCGATCCTGTTCCACCGCTGACAATGCCCGATGCCCGCCCCAAGCCGACAGCCCATTTCAAAAATTGCAGCATGGGTGGACAAATCGAGCCGTACCGAACATAATCATCCTCCGTTAACAAGTCGCGGTGCTTCCGAATCGTCATCACATGTCCATCCGGAGAAATGACCCGGTGAGCTGCGGCAATGCGTGAGCCATCGGGCAGCTGCGTGTTCAGTTCTGCTTTTGTTTCGTTAAATTCACGCCCCATGGAGGCTGCGATCTGTTCAATCAGCCGCAGCAGCTCATCCTCATCACGAAAGACCTTCTCTTCAAACGCTTCCAGCTTGCCCGAGCTCTTCCTTTCCACCACCAGATGGTCGAAGCGGTGAAACATGATCTCGGTTATGTCATCATCGGCAAGCAGCCGATCGAGCGGTCCCCATCCCACCAGCTCATGCAAAAGCTTTTGTACCACCCGCTCCAGCTGATGCCCGGCGATCGGTGCCCTCATTTCCAGCAGCAGGCGGAGATCCTTACCCAGCTCCTCGAGAAACCCGGTGTTCTCCTTTTCCTCCCAAAGCTTTGTGCCATACTTTTCAACGATTTGCATTTTTACATTCGCTTCCGTCTCTTTGGAGACAAGCTCTTCGCTGTCGTAATGCAGCCGTTCCGCCGTTTGGGAGGGCTCCCCGATCATCTGCTGCGCGCGCCCGTTCTGCCGTCCCGACTGTCGCAGGTCATACAGAATCGATGGAGCCTGATCGCTGATACCCAACAATCGATTGCGATAAAATGTCATGGCATCCTCCTTGGTTATCTGTGCAGCCAGCTCCAGATCGATGACCGCGATTTTTCTTTGGGCTTGGCTGTTTTGTCAATTTCTTCGCCTTCCAGCGGCACAATCGCCTTTCCGAGCTTTTCGATGGCATCACGCGCCGCCGAACGCTGTTGCCCCAGCATGATCGGCGTCCCTGAATTGATCGAGCGCTTTACTTCATCATCATCGGGGATTGAATACATGGTTTTGCCCGGATGCAGTTGAAAATAGGCACGGATTTCATCCAGGGTAAACATTTCTTTGCGCTGCAGCCTGTTGATGCAAACCTGGATGCGTTCCTCCGGGTACTCCGCTTCCCGCAAAA
>JBLNEJ010000166.1:0-3563 GCA_050262535.1 Clostridia bacterium | reverse complement strand
CATGTGGCAGGAGCTCTCAAGTCTCCCGCTTTATGAGCATTATCGGCATTCGCTCGACCCGTTTTTTGCCGAGGTGCTTGCGAGTCGTCCGTGGTCGTCCCATCTCGATATTCGCCACGCGTGGAAGCTGACGGTTCCAGCCGTTCGACATGATGTCACAAAGGAACCTGTGCTATAATAAATGGAAGCAAGGGAGTGGGGGATTGTTCCCCTCAGGCCAGCAGGTGGCCAATGATAGAAGGAGACGAGAATGAATGACCCAGTATACACCGATGATCCAGCAATATCTGGCGATTAAGCGTGAGTATTCGGACGCTTTTCTTTTTTTTCGGCTCGGTGACTTCTATGAATTGTTTTTCGAGGATGCCATCAAGGCGTCTCGTGAACTGGAGATAACGTTGACCGGACGGGAGGGTGGAACGGAGCAGCGCATTCCGATGTGTGGCGTTCCCCACCATTCTGCCGAAACCTACATAGCGCAGCTTTTGCAAAAAGGGTACAAGGTTGCAATCTGTGAGCAGGTAGAAGACCCGAAGGAAGCAAAAGGTGTTGTCCGCCGTGAAGTGACACGCGTGATCACCCCGGGTACGATGATGGAGGGTAAGTGGCTTTCGGACAAGGAAAACAACTACATCGCCGCAATCGTTGTACAAGGCAAGAACGGAGCAGTTGCCGCCTGTGATCTCTCTACGGGAGAGATGCATGTGACCGCATTGCAAGACAGCTTGAATGCCTTGATTGACGAAGCATTGCAGTATCGCCCGAAGGAATTGGTTGTATCGGGAATCGATCCGGTGAGCTTGCCGACTGGAGCTGTTCCGGTCAACCTGCTCACCTACGAGCAATGCGACCCGCTGCGTGCACGAGAGCAATACGGGGTATTTGCTGAGCAGTTGGATGTAATCATGCAAAATGCAGTCGGAGCGCTGCTCGCCTATATCGGCACAACGCAAAAACGAAGCCTCGCCCATTTGCGTGTGCTTCGTCCTTATGAAGCCAAGCAGTTTTTGCAGATCGATCCGTTTTCGCGGCGGAATCTGGAGCTTACGGAAACGATTCGCGACAAGACGAAGCAAGGCTCGCTCTTGTGGTTGCTGGATCGTACGCAAACCTCGATGGGGGCAAGACTGCTGCGCCGGTGGCTGGAGCGGCCGCTCTATTCACCTGGCGAAATCGAGTACCGCCTGAATGCGGTGGAGCAGCTGAAAGATGACCTTTTGTTGCGCTCTGATTTGCGCACACACCTGGACAAGGTGTATGATTTGGAACGTTTGATCGGTAGAACCGCTTACGGGAATGCAAATGCCCGCGACCTGGTTCAATTGCGCCACTCGCTTGCAGCTATTCCCGAACTCAAGGCAGCGCTGTATAGCAGCGGCTCCGAAATTTTGTCGGCAATCGCCGAAGAGATGGACGAGTGCCACGATTTGAAGGAACTGCTTGAGCGGGCTTTCGTCGATGAGCCGCCGCTTTCCGTCCGGGATGGCGGCATGATCAAAAGCGGGTTTGACCCGTATTTGGACAAGCTCCAGGTGGCAAGTCGCGAAGGCAAAAACTGGATCGCCCAACTGGAGCAAACCGAACGGGAAGCGACCGGGATTCGCTCGCTGAAGATCGGGTTCAACAAGGTATTTGGCTACTATCTTGAGGTGTCTCGCGCCAATTTGGCCGCCGTTCCGCTTGATCGCTATGAACGAAAGCAGACCTTGACCAATGCAGAGCGATATATCACACCTGAGCTGAAGGAAAAGGAAGCGCTGATTCTCGAAGCGGAAGAAAAAATGGTAGAGCTCGAATACCAGCTGTTCACCGAGGTGCGAACCGAAATTGCACAACATGTAACACGAATTCAGGCGCTTGCGGAGCGCGTCGCAATGATCGATGTCCTGCAGTCGTTTGCCACGGTCAGTGAAGAACGCGGCTTCACGCGGCCGCAGCTCGTCAAAACAGGGGAATGCCTGATCCAAAACGGACGCCATCCTGTAGTTGAAGCGGTTCTGAATACGGAAAAATATGTCGCAAATGACGCAGAGCTTGACCAGCAACAACGACAGATCTTACTAATCACGGGCCCAAACATGGCGGGGAAAAGCACCTACATGCGGCAAATTGCGCTGATGTTTGTCATCGCTCAAATCGGCTGCTTTGTGCCTGCGTCTTATGCGCGCCTTTCGCTGGTGGATCAAATTTTTACGCGGATTGGCGCAGCCGATGACCTGGTTGGGGGACACAGCACGTTTATGGTGGAGATGCTGGAGACGAAAAACGCTTTACAAAAAGCGACGGCCAACAGCCTTATCCTGCTGGACGAAATCGGACGCGGAACATCCACCTACGATGGAATGGCTCTCGCCCAAGCGGTCATCGAATACATTCATGAGGAAATCGGGGCGAAAACCCTCTTCTCCACGCATTATCACTAGTTGACCCGCTTGGAGGAAAGCCTGCCGCGTGTTGTGAATGTCAACGCCCGCTGTGAGGAGCGTGGCGGGAAGCTGTTGTTCTTGCATCGCATCGAACCGGGACGAGCGGATAAAAGCTACGGCATTCACGTCGCAGAACTTGCCGAATTGCCGCAGCGCGTCATCGAGCGTGCACGCCGGATTTTGCAGACGCTGGAAAGCAACCAGCCGTCTGCTAGTAAACCGGCAGTGATGCAGGAGCAGGAACAAATTTCTTTTGAATCGCTTTGGGTACAACAACCGGTAAAAGCCGAGCTGACAGAAGAGGAGCAGCTTGCCGTGCAATTGCTCACTGAACTTCGCGCGATTGATGCGAATGAATTAACGCCGATCGCGGCGTTGATGCAACTTTTTGACTGGCAGAAACGTATGAAATAAGAAGGGGTGCGACATGGGACGGATTCGCGTTCTGGATGAACAATTATCCAACATGATAGCCGCAGGTGAAGTGGTGGAACGACCCGCTTCCGTGGTGAAGGAGCTGATCGAAAATGCAATCGACGCTCATGCAACCCGGATTGAGGTCCACATCGAGGAAGGCGGTCTGGCACTGATCCGCATTCAGGATGACGGAATCGGCATGGATCGCGATGATTGCGTGCGATCGTTTGAACGGCATGCCACCAGCAAAATCAAGACGACCCGCGATCTGTTCCAGATCCAGACGCTTGGCTTCCGTGGTGAAGCAATGCCCAGTATCGCTTCTGTGTCCAGGATGGAGCTGACCAGCACCGAAGACAGCGGCAAGGTCGGGACACGGCTTGTTATTGAGGCGGGCCAGGTGAAAGACATTGCTGATGCAACCGGGGTAAAAGGGACGCAGATCATCGTGCGCGATCTGTTTTTCAATACGCCTGCACGGTTAAAATACATGAAGTCGATTGCCACGGAAGTCGGACATATTTCTGACTACGTCAACCGCTTGGCTCTTACGTATCCATCGATTTCCTTTCATTTTGCGCACAATGGGAAAACGATTTTGCAGACATCCGGGGACGGCAAGCTTTTGCATGTATTGGCAGCGATTTACGGTGTGCAGGCAGCCAAGCTGATGATCCCGGTTGAAGGGGAGACGCTCGATTTTCGCTGGACAGGGTATTT
>JBLNEJ010000165.1:0-4267 GCA_050262535.1 Clostridia bacterium | reverse complement strand
AAACGACGATCAATGCCAGGCTGTAAATAGTCAAAATAAAGCGATCAAACAAGTTCACGCGCATCCCTCCTTGAGTGAAGAAAATGCCTCCGAAACGGAGGCATATGCGTAGTAAAAGGCTGCTGTCAAAGCGCAAATGCCGTCCATGAGAAGCGGTAACCGCCTGTGGAAAGCGCGCTTTGCATCGAGAACAGATTCGTTTTTCGATCAGGCAGATCAACGAACCCGATGATATTCATCAGCTACGCCTGTTGGTACAGCCGGCTGCGCCTTTTCTTCTGCTTTCAGTTCAACATCCACAATATGTACGTTAACCTCAACAACTGACAAGCCTGTCATTGTTTCGATCGCATTTCGAACGCTGTCTTGAATCATTCTCGCTACTTCAGGAATGCGATGGCCGTATTTTACGATGATCGAAACATCAACAGCCGCCTCACGGGTTCCAACCTCTACGCGGACACCTCGCGCAACATTTTTGCGTCCCAGGCGCTCAGCTATGTCTCCAACCAAGCCGCCGCTCATGTGAGCAACGCCCTCTACTTCAGAAGCTGCCATCCCTGCGATTACTTCCAATACTTCAGGAGCGATCTGGATTTTGCCAAGTTCGGTTTTCTCTGTGTCTGTGTGAAACTCTTCCATATTTCGCACCTCCCCTTTTCGTTAAAACTTATTATATCAACAAAGACCAATATTTACAAACTGAATACGATCCCTTATTCAAGCTCCAAATCGTACGTTTCAAGGAACTTCGTATCAAATTTACCGCTTTGGAACACCTCGTGATCCATCATTTTCAGGTGGAACGGAATCGTCGAATGAATCCCATCCACAACGAATTCTCCAAGCGCCCGCTTCATCCGTTCAATCGCTTCTTCACGGGTTTTTCCCCAGACGATGAGCTTGGCAATCATGGAATCATAGTACGGCGGGATCTGATAGCCTGCATAGGCAGCGCTATCGACACGAACCCCAAATCCGCCCGGTGGCAAGTACGCGTTGATTTTGCCTGGTGACGGCATGAAGTTTTTCGCCGGGTTCTCTGCATTGATCCGACATTCGATGGACCACCCGTTCAGCTTTACATCCGCTTGGGTAAACGAGAGCGTTTTGCCGGCAGCTACATAGATTTGCTCCTTGATCAAGTCAAATCCGGTTACCATCTCCGTAACGGGATGCTCAACCTGAATTCGCGTGTTCATTTCCATAAAGTAAAATTTCCCATGTTTGTCGAGCAAAAACTCAACGGTTCCGGCACCATGGTAGTTTACAGCCTTGGCTGCTGCTACTGCTGCCTGCCCCATTTCCTCCCGGAGCTTTTTGCTGAGAGCCGGAGAAGGCGCTTCTTCAATTAGCTTCTGGTGACGACGCTGAATCGAACAGTCACGCTCGCCAAGGTACACAACATTTCCGTGCTTATCGGCCATCACCTGGATTTCGACGTGGCGTGGTCCTTCCACGAACTTTTCCAAATAAACCCCTGGATTTCCGAACGCTGTCTTGGCTTCGTTTTGTGCAAGGCCAATTGCTTTTTCCAGTTCTGCTGCACTGTTGGCTACGCGCATACCGCGGCCGCCGCCGCCCGCTGTCGCTTTGACGATGACGGGATACCCGATCTCGTCTGCAATCGCAATTGCATCGCCGACGCTTTCAATCAGTCCTTCCGTTCCCGGAACGGTTGGGACACCTGCTGTTTTCATCGTGTCTTTCGCCGTTGATTTATCGCCCATTTTCGTGATCGATTCTGGTTCAGGACCGATAAACGTGATGTTGCAGGCTGCACAAATTTCTGCGAAATCAGCATTCTCCGCAAGGAATCCGTAGCCCGGATGGATTGCATCGGCTCCTACCTTGGTTGCCACGCTCATGATGCTGGCAATGTTCAGGTAGCTGTCCTTAGACGCAGTTGGCCCGATGCAATACGCTTCATCCGCGAGTTTGACATGCAGGGATTCGCGATCGGCTTCGGAATAAACCGCGACGGTTTCGATTCCAAGCTCATGGCACGCGCGAATGATGCGCACCGCAATTTCTCCACGGTTGGCGATTACTATTTTGTTAAACATGCGGGTCCTCCTCCCTACTCCGGTTTTACCAGGAACAGCGGTTGACCATACTCAACGAGCTGGCCGTCTTCCACAAGGACTTTAACAATTTCTCCGCTTACTTCAGCTTCAATCTCATTAAACAGCTTCATCGCTTCAACAATGCACACGACTTTGCTTGGTGTCACATTATCGCCAACCTGTACATAGGCAGGCTTGCCTGGTTCCGGTGCGCAGTAGAAAGTTCCAACCATCGGGGATACGACCTTCAGCAGATTGGCTTCATCCGTTACATGCACTGTCACAACCGGCTTTGCTTCCGGTTGAGGAGCAGCGCTTACTTGCGGAGTAGCAACCTCAACAGCTGGTGTCGTCAAAACCGGAGCCATTGCTGCCTGCGACGGCACATGATGCGTTACCACCGCCGGAGTCACATCCACTCCCGCTTTCTTGATGCTGACCTTGGTGCCTTCGCTTTCCAATTCGAATTCGTGAATGGAGGACTGATCCACCAGCTTAATAATCTCCCGGATTTCATGAATTTTCAACACGAGCATCTACTCCTTTTCACATGTACATAAATCAGTTCAATAAGGACAAAACAACGTCATTATCACATCTTTGCGGACGTTTTTGTCAAAAATGAGCATGCAAGTCACATGTTTCATGGTAGCTTTTCACATGGACAACGTCAAGAAAAAACCCACTCGGCATTTGCTCATGCAACGCCTAGCGGGGGCTTTTGAGGCTGCAGAAGAAAATTTCCTTGCACGCATTTTGCCAGCGGCAAGGAAATCGCTTCTCCCTTAGTATGGACATCTGTCTTATGGTTTAGACTGCACAATCACATTGTTGCCGGAAACGGAAAGCTGCTGTTTGACCTGGGCAATAATATCGACAACTTCCTTGTTGGTCAATTTGTCTGCCTGCACAATGACATTAACCTTGTCGTTTTGGGTCAGCACGACTGCATCTTTGTATCCGCTCCCCTTTAACAGCTCTTCAAGTGCAATCGTGTTGTTTTCCAGTGTTGACAGCTCCTCATGCTTTTTCTTCGCTTCTGCATAGGCTTGTGCAGACGACTTGTCACTCGTCATGATCGCAAATTGTTCATCCTTTTGCTTTTGCAGCATTGCTTCTCTTTGCATTTTGTAGCCTGTGAAGAAATCGCTCGTGGAAACGGCTTCAGGTGTTTGCGTTGCCGATGTCGGCTTTGCCGGAGATTGTTGTGCTGCAGATGAATCCGGCGTCGTTGTCTTTGTTTCGGGCAAAGTCGCATCTGCTGTCTGGTCTGTCGCAGGCAATGTTGTATTGAGCTCAAGTGGAGTTGTCGGCATGATTGCGGAAGGATCAGCCTCCTTCGTGTCAACCTCCATTCCCAGCGTGCCGTTCGGTTGCTCCTTCTGCTCGTTCCCTAATGCAGGCATCTGTTCGGTCGGTCCTTTTACGAGATAGTAACCGGACAAAACAACCATCACAGCCAGCATGGTCAACAGCCAAACCGTTTGTTTTCTCAACATCATCTTTCATGACCCCCTAACCCTTTTTGGGTAATATTGAAATTTTGTAAGCAGGCACTTCCAGTACTTTTTGAACGGCTTCCATGATCCACGCCTTTATTTGCACATTTTCTGCTCCTTTTGCGACAACCAGCACCCCCCTTACTTTCGGCTTCACCGTCTTGATAACAACCGGCTGCTCAAGCTTGGACCCTTTCAGGACGAGCGTCTCCTCTTGCAGCGACTGTTCACTCTGGTTCCGAGTTGCTCGTTCCTTGTCCGTTTCCTGTGTGGTCGTCGTGCGGCTGTCCCGGTTTTTTTCCATTACAATCTCAGGCGTGGAATCAAGATTAACCATTACTTCCACTTTTCCTACGCCAATGACGCTCTCCAAAATGGAAGCAAGCTGTGTTTCGTAACGGTTTTCATATTCAGCAATCGAATCGCTGCTTAGCGATTCACCCGAAACAGCAGCAGCAGGACCGTCGCTTCCAGATACAGGCGGACTGTTGCTCGATGAAAAGCTCGACAGGCTTGGCGGCTGGTCCGGCCCGCTTGTAAAAAAATTGGTGAGAATCATCAGGGTGGCTCCAAGGCCAAGCAGGATCACGAGATAAGGCAGCGACGGCTTCCATTTGCCAAACATATGGATGCACCCCCTTTCTTTTGCGAATGCGTGATCTGAATGTCGTTCACTTCTACTCCTTGCGGGCCATCTCTCTG
>JBLNEJ010000164.1:0-4144 GCA_050262535.1 Clostridia bacterium | reverse complement strand
CGTGCAGAGGAAGCGTCCAGAGCAATGAAAGAAGTGGGCATAGAGGTAGAGCGAATTGCACAGGCATCCGCGACAGTGACCCATTCCTCACAAGAAGCTGCCTTGCATGCAAGGTATGGCAATGAGACGCTGGCTCAGGTCGTTGCCCAGATCAAATCGATAGAGTCATCGGTAGGTGCTTCGGCCGGGATCGTACGTAGCCTGGGCGAACGCTCGGAGCAAATCAGCCACATCGTCGAAGTAATTGCCGCGATCTCCAATCAAACCAATTTGCTGGCACTCAACGCTGCGATCGAAGCAGCACGTGCAGGGGAGCATGGCAAAGGATTTTCGGTTGTGGCCGGGGAAGTTCGCAAGCTGGCCGAGCAATCAGCAGCCTCAAGCAGCATGATTACCGAGCTGATCCAAGGAGTGCAGCAGGATACACTTCGTGCGGTACATAGCATGGACGCGGGAAATCGTGATGTAGCCATGGGAATCGCTATGGTGGACAATGCGGAAAAGGCGTTTGCCCAAATCCTGCATGCCACCCACGAGGTATCGGACCAAATCCAGGCGGTGTCGGCTTCGGTCAAACAGATTGCTGCCGGAACAAAAGACATCCTTCACGCAATTGCTGAGGTCGAGCAAATCGCAACAGGGACCACCCTTCAATCACAGAGCGTCGTCGCCTCGTCACAGGAACAGCTCGCGTCCATTGAAGCGATATCGGCGTCGACCCATTCGCTCAGCCAGATGGCTCATGAGCTGGAAGAACTGGCTAGCCAGTTCAAAATGTAACGTTTTGCAGACATTTTTCAAAACGGATGCCAAATAGCAAAAAAACTGGAAATGAATACTTGTTCATTCTCTCGCGAATAGACTATCATGAAGGAAAAAGGGTGAAGCTATGCGAGAGTACGGGTATTATCAGGCGATTTTTTCCGGTATTCCCAAACCGTTTGCTTTTCTTGACCTCGATCTGTTGGACGATAACATCGCGACGATCCTGGAAAAGTGCAACGATAAAACGATTCGCATAGCCAGCAAGTCGCTGCGGAGCATAGAGGTCCTACGCTACATCCAGCAACAGAGCGAGCGCTTTGCCGGTATCATGTGCTTCTCTGGAAGCGAAGCGGTGTTTTTGGCCGAGCAAGGGTTTGATGACTTGCTGCTAGGGTACCCCATCTGGGATGCGGAGCAGCTTGCCGCGATTGCCCGGCTTGTGCAAGCGGGTCATTCCATCACACTGATGGTCGATTGCACAGCGCATGTCGACCATGTGGAGCGCATCGCCCGAGCGCAAGGAACCAGGCTGCCGCTTTGCGTCGACATTGACATGTCGATGGATTTGCCAGGCCTTCATTTCGGAGTGTGGCGGTCGCCTGTTCGAACACCAACAGCGGCAATCGATCTGATCAGCCGAATCGCTCAATCGGACGACGTGTTTCTTGACGGGCTGATGGGCTACGAGGCGCAAATCGCTGGTGTCGGCGATCATTATCCCGGAAAGCTGCTGAAAAACGGCATCGTTCGTTTTCTGAAGCAACGCTCCATTCATCAGCTCGCACAACGTCGAGCCGAGGTTGTGGCAGCCGTACAGAAGATGAACATCCCGATTCGCTTTGTGAATGGAGGCGGAACAGGCAGCCTGAACACAACCGTACGCGAGCAAGCTGTGACCGAGCTTACCGTGGGCTCCGGCTTTTATTCACCCGCTCTTTTTGACAATTACAAAGATTTTCGTTATCAGCCTGCCGCAGGCTTTGCCATTGAAATTGTGCGAAAGCCATCCGACCACCTGTACACATGCACAGGTGGCGGGTATATCGCATCCGGCGCTGTGGGCGGCGACAAGCAGCCCGTTCCGTATTTGCCTGCAGGAGCGCGGCTGATTGCCACGGAGGGGGCGGGAGAAGTGCAGACGCCCATCCACTATCAGGGAACAGAGAGCCTCGGGCTCGGCGATCCGATCTTCATGAGACACAGCAAGGCAGGGGAATTGTGCGAGCGGTTTACGCGGCTCATCTGTGTTTCACAAGGAAAGATCGTTGGTGAAATGGCGACTTACAGGGGGTCAGGCCAATGTTTTCTGTAAAAGTGGAACAGTCTCCGAAGGAATGGCGCAACTGGTCGGGGATGGTAAGAAGCAGGCCAAAGCAGATTGTGTATCCTGCCAGTATGGAAGAAGTTGTCTCCGTGGTAAAAACGTGCGCACAGGAAGGAAGAAACATTCGTGTCGTCGGCTCCGGTCATTCCTTTACCCGACTGGTTCAGACGGATGATATGCTCGTTTCGCTTGACCTGCTTCAAGGAATTACTGACGTCGATCTGGAGGCGGGAACAGTCGAGGTCTGGGCCGGAACCAAGCTGAAGGCATTGGGCGAGCTGTTGTTTGCAAAAGGCTTTTCACAGGAAAATCTGGGAGATATCAATACCCAGTCCATCGCGGGCGCGTTATCAACGGGAACGCATGGAACCGGAACGTCATTTGGCGTTTTATCAACCCAGGTCGTGGGGATGACGGTCGTCACAGCGGATGGAGAGGTACTGGAGTGCTCGGCCAAGAGCAATGCCGACCTGTTCAACGCGATGCGAGTCTCCCTTGGCATGCTGGGGATTATTGTAAAGATGCGGCTGCGGGCGGTGCCGGCCATGACGCTGCGCTACAAAAGCAACCGCATCAGCGTCGAGGAATGCCTCGCCAATCTGGACCGATTCAATCGGGAAAACCGTCATTTCGAATTTTACGTGTTTCCCTATGCGGATACGGCACAGGTGAAAATGATGAACCAGACGGAGGAAATGACATCCGGCAACAACAAATGGAGCTACATCAAAAAGATGGTGGTGGAAAACGGCGCATTTTGGCTCATGTCGGAAGGCTGCCGGCTCTATCCCAAGCTATGCCGACCGATCAGCCGACTTTCCGCACAAGCCGTGCCCAACATTTCCGAGGCGGGGGAAAGCCACAGGATTTTTGCCACGCCGCGTCTGGTTCGTTTTAATGAAATGGAGTACAACCTGCCGGCCGAGCACTTGCGCGAGGCAGTGGAGGAGGCGCGGGCCAGCATCGAACGGAATCGTTTTGCTGTCCACTTTCCGATTGAATGCCGCTATTCCAAGGGGGATGACATTTGGCTGAGCCCCGCCCATGGACGTGATTCGGCCTACATCGCGGTACACATGTACAAAGGAATGCCCCATCAGGAGTATTTTCAGGAGATGGAGCGCATTTTCCAGCGTTATGGCGGACGCCCCCATTGGGGGAAGATGCATACGATGAGTGCGGCACAGTTAAGAGAGGCTTATCCGAAGTGGGACGATTTCCTCCAGCTTCGGGCTCGGCTTGATCCGCAAGGGATCTTTTTGAATCCGTATTTGACAGAACTTATAGGAGGCTAACAACCATGAGCAAAATTCTCGTACCAGTAGACGGATCCGCATGTTCGCGCAAAGCAGCTGAATACGCAGCAGCACTTTCAAAGCAGGAGGGAGCGTTGACGCTTCTGCATGCCATTTCCCCGGTCGTATCCGAGCGTGTCGTTCACTACATCGGTCGTGACCGGGTGGAACAGATCCAACGGGAGGACGCGGATGCGCAGCTCGCGGAACTGATGAACAGCGTGAAGAAGGCGGATGTACCACATGAGCTGCATTATGAATTCAGCATCATTCATGACGCAATCGTGAAGTATGCGCGTCAGAACCATCATCTGGTCGTCATGGGCACGCATGGCTACGGCAAAATCACCGGCATGCTGATGGGCAGTGTCAGCTATCCCGTCATCGCTGAATTGCAGGTCCCGGTGATTCTGGTGCCTGAGGCAGCGGAAGTGAAAGCGCCAAAAACGATCATTGTGGCGGTTGACGGCTCCGAGCATGCGAAGAAAGCAGCGGAGAAGGCGATCGAGCTGGGCAGCAAGCAGGATGCTCATTTCATTCTGGTAACGGTGGTTACGCCTCCGATGTTCTACACAGGAATCGACGCACAAGGCATGATTTGGCAGGATCAGCAAGAGCTGGCCAAAATCGGCGAAGAGGTGCTGGCAGGCTACGAGCATCTCTTCATCGAGAAGCAAGTGCCGTATACCTCCAAAGTACTGCTGGGAGATCCAGCCGTCCAAATCAAGGAGCTTGCGGAGGAGACGAATACCGATCTGAT
>JBLNEJ010000163.1:0-9778 GCA_050262535.1 Clostridia bacterium | reverse complement strand
CTTCCAGATAGTCGATCTCTTATTCCGTTATGAGAATCACGACGACAGTCGTCAGGCTGATGACCCCGCCGACGATGCCAAGCACGATAAAAAACGTAAACAGGTTCAAGGAAAGCAGCATACATTCCTCCACAAGGTTAAGCACTTGGCTCCATTATAGAGGGAAAATACGGAATTACGCTATTTTTTGCGTTGTTTCGGGTCCAGGTAATCCTGCAGGCAGTCACCAAATACGTTGAACGAAATCACCGTGATCATGATCGCAAAGCCAGCTGCAAGCGCGGCATTGGCCGAAATGAGCATATATTCACGTCCCTCTGACAGCATGTAGCCCCAGTCTGCCGTTGGCGGCTGTACGCCAAGGCCGAGAAAGCTGAGCGCAGCAAGGTCGAGAATCGCGTAGGCCAAATCCATCGTCGAGTTTACGAGAATCGCCGAGTAGCAGTTCGGCAGAATATGGCGGAAAATGATGCGCGTGTGGGAGAGCCCCAGCGTACGGGCCGCTTCGACATAGGATTGTGATTTTTCGACCAGTGTCACGGAGCGGACAATCCGGGAAATCATCGGCACGTATACAATGCCGAGCGCGATGATGGCGTTTTCAAATCCGCGTCCGAACGTCGCCACGATGATAAAAGCGAGCAGCAAGGACGGGAATGCAAGCAAGAAGTCCCAAATGCGGTTGATGATGCTGTCGACTTTGCCGCCGAAGTAACCGGAGATCAAGCCGAGCGGCACACCGATGACAAGTGAAATCAGAACGACGAACACGCCGCCCAAAAGCGTCGTTTGCGCACCGTACAAGATACGGCTGAACAGGTCGCGTCCCTGCTTGTCTGTGCCAAACCAGTGATCGCCTGACGCAGGCTGCATGGAGTTGGCCAAATCCTGCGCGTCAGGATCATACGGAGCAAGAAACGGCGCAAACAAGGCGATGAAAATGATGAGAAGAATCATGAGTCCGGATGCCACCGCCATTTTGTTGCGGAAAAACGGTGAAGCAAGCAGGCCCTTTTTCTTTCTTGCCGGAGCGATGCCGACCGGCGCGGTTTGAAGGGGAGCGCTCATTTCCTTCCTCCTCTCTATTCTGTAAGTCGTCAAGAATGGATTATTGGTAGCGGATGCGCGGGTCGATGACCGCATACAACACGTCGACAATCAGGTTCAGCAGCAGGAACACGACGACGAGGAACAGCGTTGTGCCTTGCACGATCGGATAGTCGCTTGTCTGCACACCGTTGATGATCAGGCTGCCAAGTCCGCCAAGGCCGAATGTATACTCCACCAGCACCGTTCCGATCATGAGGAAGCCCAATTGCAAGCCGGTTACGGTCAAAAGCGGAATCAGCGCGTTGCGCAAGCCATGCTTTAAAATGATGACGTAACGTGGCAAGCCTTTGGCAATCGCAGTCTGGATATAGTTCGTATTGAGTACCTCGATCATCCCGGTTCGCGTAATGCGCGAGCTGAGCGCGATCATGTTAACCGCGAGCGCAAACGACGGCAGCAGCATATGCTTCAGATTGTCCACGAACCCATCGCCGGCGCCAAACGCGGGCAGCCAGTCAAGCTTGAAGGAAAACAGCAGCACGAGCAAAACACCGGTAAAAAAGACAGGGGACGACACGCCTGCCAAGGCAAACAACGACGACGTATAGTCAACCCAGGTCTGCTTCTTGATCGCAGACAAAATGCCGAGCGGAATCGCGATCAGCAGCGTCAAGATCGTACTCATCACGGCAAGCTGCACCGTCAACGGCAAACGCTCCTTGATCATGCCCGCCACGGACTGTTTCATTTTGAAGCTTTCACCCAGATCACCTGTCAGGGCATTTTTCAGCCAGATGCCATACTGCTCCCACAGCGGTTTGTTGAGATGGTATTTCACACGGATGTTTTCGAGAACCTCTGGCGTCGTCTGATGGCCGCCCACCATGACGAGCGCCGGATCGCCCGGAGCCATCCGCGAAATACCAAAGATCAGCACCGACACAAAAAACATGATCGGGATCAGCAGCAACAAACGTCTTAACACATAGTTGAGCACGTCAGCGCACACCACCTTTGTCGCTTTTATTTAAAGGAAAGGGCAGGGTCAGTCCCCGCCCTTTTGTCTTTCGTTCCTTATTGCGTCACTTTCACATCACGCATGAAGCCTTCCCAGAAGTAGAGCGGGCTGATTTCATAGCCTTCTACATTTTTGCTCATCGCCAGGAAGTTTTTCTGGTGGCTGACGACGATCCATGGCGCATCGTTGGCGATGATTTTCATTGCCTGAATCATCAGTTCGCTGCGCTTCACCGGATCGGTGAGCTGGTTTTGCTCCTCGAGCAGCTTGTCTACTTCAGGGTTTTTGTAATTCCCGAAGTTGGAGCCTCCATCAGCCGCGTTGGCGGAAAGGAACAATGGGACCATGTTTCCGGCTGGGTCAGGGAAGTCGGACGACCAGTTTTGCACGACGATGTCATAGTCGCGCGCGCCACCCCAAGCGCGGGTGTTTAGCTCTTCGCCTGTAACCTTTTCAATCTCCAGATTGATGCCGAGTGGTTTGACTGCCGCTTGCAGGGCAAGCGCCACATTCATCCGATAGCTGTCGCCATCGGTCAAAATTTTGGCGTTGAAGCCGGTTGGCACGCTCGATTCAGACAGCAGCTTTTTCGCCTTCTCGATGTCGAGCGCGTAATCCGGAATCTCGTTGTAGGCCGCTTCCCACTTGTCTTTTTCCATCGTCCAGAGCGCTGGCGGAATCGGTACGGTTTTACCGACGATGCCTGCGTCCTTGAGCAGCTCCGTCGCGATTTTTTGACGGTCGAAGGCGTGGCTGATCGCCTGGCGTACCTTCACATCATCAAACGGCTTGCGCTGGTTGTTAAAGGCGATGAAGTCGCTCAGGAAGCTGTCGGAGCGGCTGATTTTCACCGTGTCCATCTTTTCCACAACCGCTTGCAGATCAAGCGGAAGATTCAACGCCATGTTGATTTGTCCTGTTTTCAAGCCAGTTACGCGGGTCATGCCTTCTGGAATCACCTTGTACACGATCTTGTCGAGATAAGGGCCGCCTTCCTTGTTCCAGTAGTTTTGGTTTTTCTCCAGTACGACTTCAGAGCCTGTTTGCCAGCTGACGTACTTGAATGGGCCTGTTCCCATTGTGCCGCCGTCAGGTTTTCCGAAATTGTCTTTATGTGCTTCAAAATATTTTTTGCTGATCACGTGACCGGCGGATGTAGCCATGGCATACTGCCAGTTTGCATCCGGCTGCTTCATCGTTACTTTTACCGTCCACGCGTCTGCTTTCTCGATCTTGTCGACATTGCTGAACATCCAGGCGACGTAGGAGGCCGTTTTCGAATCGCGGTAGCGTTCCAGTGAGAAAATGACGTCGTCTACCGTCATCGGCGAGCCAT
This sequence comes from Clostridia bacterium, assembly GCA_050262535.1. Taxonomy (GTDB): domain Bacteria; phylum Bacillota; class Bacilli; order Brevibacillales; family Brevibacillaceae; genus Brevibacillus_D. The sequence continues at coordinate 6,374 of JBLNEJ010000163.1, read as the reverse complement.
CGTGGAAGGTAACGCCTTGGCGAATGTGATAGATGTACGTTTTCGGATCGGGATTTTCCACCTTCTCTGCCAGGTTCGGCACGACGGTTTTTCCGTCCTTGAACCGGAGCAACGGCTCGGTAATCTGGTTGACGACCGGACCTGTCGAGAAGTCATAGGAAAACGCCGGGTCGAGTGAAACGATTTCATGCTCAAGCGCAAATGTCAGCGTGCCGCCTGCCTGAGGCTTTGCCTCGGTCCCGGTTGTCCCGCCTGCTGAAGACTGTGTCCCTTCGCCCCCTCCTGCCGGAGTCGAAGCGCCCGAACAGCCTGCTGCAAGCACGGACAGCGATACGCCGAGTGCAAGAAGCGCATGGGTCAGCTTGTTCTTTTTCACGTTGTATTCCCCCCCTGATGTAAAAAGTGATAATTTAATTTCTCCAAATTATAAACAATATTCAAACAAATAGATGTGTGATTCTATCAGCTTATCTTTAATATTTTATCGTTTTGCACAAATGAGCGGATTTTTACAGAATCAGGGATAAGAAAAACTTCTTTCAGAAGTCCTTTCAATGAAGCTGGTTCTTCTTTCAGTGGAAGTTTTTCTTGCGCTCCAGAATTTATAAGCGCACACACTTATAAATTCTTATACGTTAAAGAAAAGTCCCCGGGAAGAAGACTTCCCGGAGAACCGTTGACTTCTTTCTTTCCTATTACTGCGCTGTGTATCCTCCATCGATCACCACAGCCTGTCCTGTGATCCCCTGAGCTCGCTCACCCGCCAGAAAAACTGCATAATTCGCAATCTCTTGCACAGCGAGCAGCCGTTTTTGCGGAACGAGCGGATAAATAACTTCCTCAAGCACCTTTTCCAGCGGGACATTTCGCGTTTTCGCCAAATCGGCAAGCTGGTTTCGCACCAGCGGGGTGTCCACGTAGCCCGGACAAATTGCATTCACCGTGATGCCGTGTGTTGCTCCTTCCAGTGCAGCGACCTTGGTCAAGCCGATAACGCCGTGCTTGGCGCTGTTGTAGGCGGCTTTGCCCGCAAAGCCGATCAGTCCGTTGATCGAGGCCATGTTGATAATTCGGCCGAATTCTTGCCGCTTCATGACCGGAAAGGCATGCTTGATCCCGATAAACGGGGCGGTCAGCATGATTTTGATCAGCTGCTCGAACTTCTCGGTCGGAAATTCCTCTATGGGCGAGACGTATTGCAAACCAGCATTGTTAACAAGAATATCAAGCCTGCCGAAGTGGGTCACTGCCGATTCGATGGTGTGGCGGAACTGCTCTTCAACAGTGACATCGCAGAGTGCGCCCATCACTTCGAATCCTTCTCCTTGCAATGCGCTCGTTGCTTTCTCCAACGCATCATGATTCAGATCGGAAATGACGACCCTTGCCCCTTCCTGGGCAAATGTCCGGGCCATCTCCAAGCCGATCCCGCTTGCCGCACCGGTGACAAGCGCAACTTTGTTTGCTAGCGATTGATTTGTTTGATTCATGTTTCTCCCTCCGTTCTTTGCATCCATATTCTGGTGCCTTTATTGTACACTTCCCCGGTTACACGGCTTGAATTGCCCTTGCCCCGCCCCTATACTGATAGAGATATTTCTACCCCTGATACAAGGAGGATACAACGATGTTGCGCTGGATGTTCCTTGTCTTTTTGGGCGCGTGCAGTTATGGAATTTTATCGACGTTCGTCAAATTGGCCTACGATGCGGGGTTCGTTGTATCCGACGTGGTGGGCAGCCAGATGTTTTTGGGTGCGATGATGCTGTGGCTTCCAGCGATCATCGTCATGCGAAGCAAACGGCAGTTGAACCGCAGAAGCGGCTTCATGCTTTTGGCTGCAGGTATCCCGGCCGGGCTAACGGGCGTGTTCTACTATGTCTCGTTACAGTACATACCCGCCTCGCTTGCAATCATTTTGCTGTTCCAGTTCACCTGGATGGGCGTGCTGATCGATGCTCTGCTGGAGCGAAAATGGCCAGGCAAGGATCGATTGTTGGCCCTTCTGCTGCTGATCGCAGGGACGCTGCTGGCTGGCGGTGTGTTCGAATCGGACATCAAGGAATTGCCTGCCATCGGGCTCGTGTTTGGTCTGCTCTCGGCTGTCTCCTATTCGATGACGATTTGGTTCAGCGGCAAAACGGCACCTGAGGTGAATTTCTGGGTGCGCAGCGCGATGATGACAAGCGGCTCTGCGCTGATCGTGTTTTTGATTTTCCCGCCTATGTTCTTCGTGAATGGCTCACTATCCGCCGGGCTGCTGCCGTACACCCTGCTGCTCGCCCTGTTCGGTGCCGTCATTCCTCCGCTGCTGTTCAATATGGGAATCCCTCATATCGGTATCGGGCTTGGCACCATATTGGGCGCAGCCGAGTTGCCCACGGCGGTGGTGATGTCCAGCATCGTCCTGCGTGAACACGTCAGCCCGCTGCAATGGGTTGGTGTCTTGGTGATTTTGCTTGGTGTCGCCTTGCCGGAAATCGTGAATCGACAACGAATGAAGCGAAAGCAGCCGTCAACCAAGTCATAGCTGCATCTGCAGAAGTGTCAGTTTAAACGAACACTGTTCGCAACCGCTGACACTTTCTTTCTTACCGCTTACTCAGACATGTAAGTATTAACTTACATCCGGTTATCAGATGAATACTGCTCTAGGGAGCTTTTCGCTGCCGGAACAGGAATTGCTTCACTTTATAGGCAACCGCCCAGGAGCCCTACTACTTGGTTAAGTCGAGAGGAGAGGAGAGTTGAAATGAATCGAAAAAAACGTGGACGCGAGCTGGGATTGCCCTTCCCTGGAAAAACGGGCATCTACAATGCGATTACAGACATACCAGGCGTAGAGGTCGGATATACGACGATCTTGGAAGGGGAGGGTCAGGTTGAACCCGGAAAAGGACCTATCCGGACGGGCGTTACCGCCATCTTGCCGCGTGGAAAGCAGAAGCAGATCCAGCCAGCCTGGGCAGGCTTCTACAGTCTGAACGGGAATGGCGAAATGACCGGGACGCACTGGATCAATGATGCGGGATACTTTTTCAGTCCCATCTGCATTACGAATACGCACGCTGTCGGGATGGCGCATCATGCGACAACCAAATGGATGATCCGGCATTATGAAGAGCAGTTTGCCAATCAGCATCTGTGGGCAATGCCCGTCATTGCCGAAACGTACGACGGTTCCCTGAATGATATCAACGGCATGCACGTGACCGAAGAGCATGTGATCAACGCCATCGAGTCTGCGCATGCAGGGCCGATATCAGAAGGGAATGTTGGCGGTGGAACCGAAATGATTTGCTATGAATTCAAGGGAGGTACAGGCACCTCGTCGCGAATCGTCGAAATTGACGGGCAATCGTACACAGTGGGCACGCTCGTGCAGGCGAACCATGGGATTCGGGAATGGCTGACCGTACTTGGTGTTCCGGTCGGCAAGCATTTGACTGAGGGCGCTCAGATGGAAAAGGATCGCGGCTCCATTATCGTCATCATCGGCACCGATATTCCGATGCTGCCCCACCAGTTGAAACGCGTCGCCAAACGGGCAGCCATCGGAATCGGTCGCAGCGGAACACCGGGCGGCAACAATTCCGGCGACATCTTTCTGGCGTTCTCTACCGCCAATCCGATGAGCCTGCCACTTGGTGCGGGCAAAAAGCTGGCGATGACATTCATCAACGACGAAGCGTTTGACCCGATCTACGAAGCGGTTTGCCAATCGGTCGATGAATCGATCCTGAACGCCATGCTCGCAGCTGAATCGATGAGCTTTGTCAAGCCTGCCGGAGACATGATGGAAGCGATTGATCACGACAAGCTGCTTGAAGTGATGAAAATGTACAATCGATTGTAAAGATACGAATTCATCCACTTTTCCACGAAGGAGTTAAGGAGGTAACACCGTGATCCGTTGGATGCTCTTGGTTCTGGTCGGGGCATGCAGCTATGGCATTCTTTCGACCTTTGTCAAATTCGCCTACGATGAGGGCTATCAGGTGGGCGATGTCGTCAACAGCCAAATGATGTTCGGGGCAGCGATGCTTTGGATTCTCGCGCTGCTGTTTGGGCGAAATCGGCCAACCCGCAACGAATGGCTCACCTTGCTTGCGGTCGGCATCCCCACCGGCCTGACCGGAATCTTGTATTATGCGTCTCTGCAATATCTTGATGCGTCGCTGGCGATCGTCGTCCTGTTTCAATTCACCTGGATCGGTGTGTTGCTTGACTCGTTGCTGGAGCGAAAGCGTCCCGGACGAGACAGGCTGATCGCGCTTGTCCTCCTGCTCAGCGGCACAGTGCTTGCTGGCGGACTGGTTGAAAACAGTCTCACCGCTTTCTCGTTCACAGGGGCCGGCCTCGGACTATTGGCGGCGATCTCGTATGCCCTGCAAATTTTGTTCAGCGGCAAAGCGGCGTTGCGTGTCAATGACTGGAGCCGCAGTGCGATCATGATGACAGGTTCCATGCTGCTCTGCTTTATCGTCTACCCGCCCGCATTTTTGCTCAATGGCACGCTGGCTGACGGGCTCTGGCTATGGGGGCTGCTGCTCGCCTTGTTCGGCGCGATTCTTCCAACTTTGCTTTTCAATGTAGGGGTTCCCAAAATCGGTGTCGGTCTCTCCTCAATTCTCGGAGCAGCCGAGCTGCCTACCGCCGTGCTGTTATCAAGCTTTGTTCTGCAGGAAGCATTCAGCCTTCTGCAGTGGGCAGGTGTCGCCCTGATTCTGGTCGGCGTCGCCCTGCCGGAGCTGCTTCGCAAAAAACAGAGCGCCGTCCAGCTGTAACCACCCTATCGACTTATCGCGTCAGGCTGCCGCTTCTGAACGGCAGCCTCGCTTTTTCCCAAAAGCTGCCTCAGGTTATCCATATTGACCAGAACGATGCCAATCAAAATCGTAGCGCCCCCAATCAACGACAGCACCGAAAACGGCTCGTGATAGAGAACAACTCCCAGCCCAAGGGCAATCAACGGGGACACATACAGCCATGTCGAGGGAAAGACTGGATTCGTTTTGGCGACGAGCCAATAGAAGATGGTGTGTCCCATCATGGAACCTACCATGATCAAGTACATAAGCGAGAGGACTGCCGTTGGTGTCAGCATCGATTCCATGTGAATGTCCTCCGTGAACAATGACAGCACCAGCAGCATTCCACCGCCATGCATCATCTGCGCTGCATTCAGGGCGATCGGGGAAGTATCCGGAAACCGCTGGATCACCCGCCGTGAATAGACCGCGCCTGCAGAATAAAAAACCTGGCCGAACAGGACCGCGACGCATCCAGCCAGCCAACGCATATCAAGTGAGATCGCGAGTCCTGGCAAAAGTAGCAGGACGACACCGGCAAACCCGATCAGACAGCCTGCCCACGAGGTGGCGGGAAGCTTTTGCCGTGTAATACCGGTCTGAAGCAGCAGGATCATCAGCGGGGCTGTAGCTGCCAGGACTGCCGCTATGCCGGAGCTTACATACTGTTCCGCCCAATACAAGGTTGCAAACGTCCCGAAGGTTAGTCCGGTCCCTGTCAGGAACATCTCCTTGCGAAGCAGAAGTGAACCATTCGCCTTCCTGGTAGCGACCATCCAGATAAACAGAATCACGCCCGCAAGCAAAAAGCGGATTCCAGCCGCGAAAAAGGGAGATGCCCCTGCATCAATCCCTACTTTTATGGCCAAAAACGTCGTCCCGAAAATCAGACACATCATCGTATAATTGAGCAATATCATTTGAATGCCTCCTTTTCCCCAGCATAAACGAAAAGGAATAGAACAGATTCATTTGAACAGAACAGATGCAGGAGATATGATGGATCGTATAGAGGAAGGAGGACAACCGTGAAGTTTGAACAAATCTACGACTATGTGCTGGAGCGGATCAGATGTGGCGAGTGGAAGGCTCACGACAAGCTTCCTTCTATCCGAACACTGGCAGCCGAATTCGGTGTTCATCGGCTCACTGTCTATAAAGCGTATCAACTGCTGAAACAACATCAAAAAGTATACGCAAAGGATAAATCCGGCTATTATGTTCACCCCGATGGGCGCTTGCCGCTGGAATCCATGCACGACCCAATCGTTTCCGCCTATGTACAGGAAAGCCACCTTTCAGAAATTCATCAGGTGAAAGCGATGTATCAATTTTCCAAAGCATTGCTCGATCCGAATCTGTTGCCCAATCACTATTTATCGGAGTACGTCAAAAACGTGTTCGATCTGTATCCGAAGGTACTCGGTACCTATTCAACCACACAGGGTGATCTGGAGCTGCGGCAAGCGCTGTGCCGCTATTTCACCAAGCAGCATCATTTTTATTTGACGATGGATGAATTGTTGATCACATCCGGTTCTCAGGAAGCGATTGATCTGATCG
>JBLNEJ010000162.1:0-12554 GCA_050262535.1 Clostridia bacterium | reverse complement strand
CTTTATCCTGCGCTGCTGATTCTTGATGATACGGCGCGAAGGTTCGGGGTGCGCAACCGGATCAAAATTTTCGCCTCAGGCAAGCTCATCACGCCCGACAAGGTGGCCATTGCCCTTGCGCTTGGCGCAGATTGCGTCAATTCGGCGCGCGGCTTCATGATGGCAAGTGGATGTATCATGGCGCTGCAGTGCCATACGGGCAAATGCCCGACTGGCGTTACGACGACGGACCCCAAATATCAGTCTCCGCTTGTACCAGAGGAAAAGCAGTGGCGCGTGATGAATTACATTTTGCAGCTGAGGGAAGGCGTGTTTTCGCTGGCTGCGGCATGTGGCCTAGTTAGCCCGCGGGGGTTGGGGCGGGAGCATGTCGTGTTCACGACTGAAAGCGGAGGCACAACGCGTATCATTGATCTATTTCCTTATCCTGATCGATAACATGTGGTGAAGCCAGATTCGCATTTTCATCACAAAAAAAGCGAGCCCATAACGGACTCGCTTTCTTTGTGTAACAAGAATTACAGCTTGATGGTGATCAGCTTCAGCTCGGTCATTTCTTCGACAGCATACTTGATGCCTTCACGGCCGACGCCGCTTTCTTTCACACCGCCGTATGGCATATGGTCAACACGGAAAGTAGGAATGTCGTTGATCATGACGCCACCTACTTCCAGCTCTTCCGCTGCTTTCATTGCTTTGTGAATGTCGTTTGTGTAAATACCTGCTTGCAGGCCGTAGCGGGAATCGTTCACGTATGCAATCCCTTCTTCAACGGAAGAAACAGGTGTTACGATCACGATCGGACCGAATACTTCCTGGCAAGAGCATTTTACGTGGCTTGCCACATTGGTCAAAATGGTCGGGGCAAACAGGCGATCCGTGACCGCTTTGCCGCCTGACACCACATTTGCACCATTGGCAACCGCATCCTGTACCCATTCACCCATGCGGACATGGTCTTTCGGGGAAATTACGGAAGACATGTCGGTTGCTTCATCCATCGGATTGCCGAGAACCAGCTTCTCGGTCGCTTCCTTGAATTTGACCAGGAACTCTTCGTATTTGCTTTCGTGAATATAAACACGTTGCAAGGAGATGCACACTTGGCCGGAGAACGAGAATGCTCCCATTACGCAACGATCAACCAGCGCCTGGCTGATTTCGACATTTTCATCGATGATCAGAGCGGCATTGGAACCAAGCTCAAGCGTTACACGCTTTAGGCCTGCTTTGTTTCTCATCGCGATCCCGACTTCAGGGCTACCGGTAAAGGTAATCGCAGCGACGCGATTGTCTTTCACCAGCTTTTCTCCCACCACGGAGCCTTTTCCTGGCAGAATGTTCAATACACCTGCAGGAAGGCCAGCTTCTGCAAAGATTTCCGCCAAAACCAGGGAAGAGAGCGGCGTTTGGCTGGCTGGCTTCAATACAACAGGGTTACCTACTGCAAAAGCAGGTCCCAGCTTGTGTGCAACCAGGTTGAACGGGAAGTTGAATGGTGTAATCGCACCAACAACCCCGATCGGCTTGCGAACCGTAAACGCGATACGGCCTTCTCCGCCAGGTGCTGCATCAAGCGGAATCGTTTCGCCGTGAATGCGCTTCGCTTCTTCAGCCGCAAACTTGTAGGTTTGAATCGTACGAGCGACTTCGCCACGTCCGGTTTTGAGCGGTTTCGCTGCTTCGGTCGCAAGGATTTGTGCAAGCTCTTCCTTGCGGGCTTCCATGATCGCAACCGCTTTTTCCAGAATCAGCGCGCGCTGGCTTGCCGGCATTTTGCCGAACGCCTTGCCCGCTTCCTTGGCAGCCTGGATTGCCTCTTCTACATCCGCCTCATCCGCCTGTCCGATTTCTGCAATCAGTTCGCCGGAAAACGGGGAGTAGAGAGGGGCATATTCCTTCGCTTCTTTCCATTGGCCGTTAATATAGAGATGTTTTTTCAACATACATGACCTCCAAGAGACGAATTAGTTAGTTACGTGCAGGCCTTTCAAAACATCGGTCATGATATCCAAGCCTTCTTGCAACTGCTCGTCTGTTACAACCAATGGCACCAGGAAGCGCAGTACGTTGCCGTGAACACCAGCGGACAAGGAGATGACACCTGCTTCGTAAGAGCCTTTGATCAGGTTTGCTACCAATTCTTTAGCTGCTTTGCCAGTTGCAGGATCAATGAATTCAACCGCGCACATTGCGCCCAAGCCGCGAACGTCTGCAATGACAGGGAATTCAGCTTTCAATGCGTTGAAGTGAGCTTTGATCTTGTCGCCGACTACTTGTGCACGGCCAGCAAGGTTTTCGCGCTCCATTTTTTCGATAACAGCCAGTGCAGCTACGCAACCCAGTGGGCTACCGCCGTAGGTACCACCGATTTCACCAGCGTTTGGCGCGTCCATGATTTCCGCACGACCTGTGATCGCACTGATTGGCAGACCTGCTGCAATCGATTTGGACATGGTCATGAGGTCTGGCTCGATACCGAAATGGGAAGTAGCAAACATTTTACCTGTACGGCAGAAACCAGTTTGGATTTCGTCAGAGATGAACAGGATGCCATGTTTTTTACAAATGTTGTAGATGCCTTGTACGAACGATACTTGCGGTACAACGAATCCGCCTTCACCTTGGATTGGCTCCATGATAACAGCAGCGATTTCTTCAGGAGCAACTTCGGTCAAGAGGAAATCTTCGAATTGTTTAACCAGATATTCCGAGTATTGCTCTTCGGTCATGTCGGCTGGTTTGTTCGTTGGGTATGGGAATTGAGCTTTATAGGTTGCTGGAGCCATAGGTCCCATTTGGAATTTGTAAGGTTTTACTTTGCTGGTCAAGGACATGCCCAGCAGGGTACGGCCATGGAATGCACGGGTAAAGGAAACGATCCCTTGACGGCCTGTGTATTTGCGAGCGATTTTTACTGCGTTCTCAACGGCTTCCGCACCGCTGTTCGCGAACATGGTTTTCTTTGCATAGTTTCCTGGGGTGATTTGAGCGAGCTTTTCAGCAAGCGCTACATATGGCTCATACATTCCTACGTGGAAGCAAGGATGAATATACTTGTCAATTTGTGCTTTCAGAGCATCGACAACCTCTTGTGGACAGTGACCAGCATTCAGTGTACCGATTGCGCCCGCGAAGTCGATAAAGGTGTTGCCATCTACGTCTTTCAGCAATGCGCCAGATGCGCTTTCAACGAAGATTGGGGTGTTGTTGCCGATTCCTTTTGGTACTGCATTTTTTCTTCTTTCGATCAGGGCAGCACCTTTCGGACCTGGAACTCCTGCGGATACATTAGCAAATTGACGTTGTTTAGACATCTACCATTCATCTCCTCATGTACGTTTGGTTGTTTGAAAATGTAATACGGTGAACTCGTTTATTTATAATTAGCAAGAAGCGTGCCAACCACTTCAATCCTATTGTAACGTGTTTCTTTTCATTGCTCCACACCAATTTATTCAATTATGAATTAAACAGCCCGTTGCGCTTGATTCATTTTTGAATTAACACTTCATAAATGAATCATTGCTTGACCCGGTATTTTTGCAGCTTGCGCACAACCGACGGCTGGCTAATCCCCAACAGCTCAGCCATCTCGGCTGTCGTACGGCAGCGTTCGGCAGCGTAGCGCATCCATTTCTCTTCGACTTGCTCCAGGGCTTCTTTCAAGGAAATTCCCATGCCACTCGGCTCCATTCCCGGCTGCCCTTCGGCACTGGACCGGATTTCCGCAGGGAGCTGTGTCGGTGTAATCACATCCTCGTCTGCCGTCACCACCATGCGCTCCAGCACGTTTTCCAGCTCACGCACATTGCCCGGCCAGTCGTATTGCAGCAAGGCGCTTGTCGCTGGTGCATCAAGCCGTTTGTTCATCCCGTAGCGATCATTCAAATTGCGGATGATGACCTTCAACAGCGCGGCGACATCCTCCTGCCGATTGCGCAGCGGAGGAACCTGAATCGGCACAACATTCAAGCGAAAATACAAGTCCTGCCGAAATTTTCCTTCCTTCACCATCTTCTCCAAATCTCGGTTGGTCGCAGCGATCAGTCGAAAATCGACATCCCGATAAGTGGTGCTGCCGATACGCTGCAATCGCTTTTCCTGAATGACCTTGAGCAGCTTCGCCTGCAGGGTCAGAGGAAGCTCGACCATCTCGTCCAAGAACAGTGTGCCTTCATTGGCCAGCTCGATGATCCCTTGCTTACCTGAATTGCCGGCACCGGTAAACGATCCCGGTTCATAGCCGAACAGCTCTGATTCCAGCAAGCCTTCAGGGATCGATCCACAGTTGATCTCGACAAACTGCCCTGCCGATCGACGGCTGTTTCGGTGAATTTCCTTGGCGATCACGTTTTTGCCGACACCGGATTCCCCCAGGATCAGCACAGTGGAGTCGACTACCGCTACTTTCTTGATCAGCCGGTCGATTGCCTTCATCGGTTCGCTTACGGCGACAAAGCCCTCGTTATTTTTTTCACGCAGCTCTTCGATTTCACTCTCAAACTGCTTCAATTGTTCGGTCATGCTTTCATATCGTCTTTTCAGCTCAAGAATTTCCGTCAGATCGTGGGAATAGTTGACGACCGCCTCCAGCTTGCCCTCAGCGGAAAAGACCGGGTATGCGGACACCATCAGCTTTTGTCCCTTGTTCGTTTCCTGCAGGATGACGCGCGGCTGCCCGTCATCAATGACCATTCGGGTAACAGAGGGAGAAAAGATTTTTTCCCGCTCCATCTGGATGACGTTTTTGCCCAGCAGCTCTTCCTTTTCCATCCCGTACATTTCCCGACAGGAACTCCCGATCAACCGGATAAAGCCTTCCCCATCGGTGATCAGCAAATGATCGCGCGATGTCTCGATAATTCCTTCAAGCACAGCCTTGATCCAAAAGCTATGCAATTCGTCTTTCTCTGTCAGCAATCGACACATCCCCCCTTTCGCGCAATCATCGAGCGCCTGTTGTTTCATTATAACGCATAATAGCGGCTATTTGGCTGTTCTCCGCCGATTTCCTTAGTTGGCAGAGGTTGCTCGGGGTATCAGGAGGGGAGGAAAAGGGAGAATTCGCTTGCGGTTGGTGGGAGACTTACGCTGAGGTCATCCCTGGGCGGCTTCATTGCAAAAGCGGAACATGCGTCCAAAACATGCCGATTCGAGGATGATTGACACGTTGGACGCAGGGCGTGTTACGCTTTTTTCATTACGCCTGGGTAGGTGTCCCAAAGACCTATGCGATTTCTCCCTTTTCCTCCAACAGCTGTTTCCTTCGCCGAGAGTTGTGTAGGTATCTCAGGGAAGAATGCATCGTGGGCAAGGTCTTTAGGTCTTAGTTGATCTGCGCCCATGAATCCTCCCACACCATCCTTCCGAACATGCGCGGATGCACATGGGAGAAGCAGGTTTCCAGGCGGAGCGACTTTCGAACCCCTACCCAGCGGAGCAACGAGTGGCGGGAATCAGAAGCGCCAACTTGAATACGCTGCGCAGCGGCTACCGCTTTTGGCGTCTTCCCCGCCAGTCGTTGCGCAGCGGACAGTCCAATCATCCTCGCTGGGGTGAGACCTTAGCGCAGATCGGAAACCTGCTTCTCCCCTCCAGCGCAGCCAAAAAAGCCGCCCCGACGAAACGCGGAACGGCTACCGGATGATTCACTTACAGCTTCTCATGCAACTGCTCAACAAAGGCAACAAGAAAACGCACGGTCATCTCCATATCATCCACATGAACGCAGCTGATCGCCGAATGAATATAGCGGGATGGAATGGAGACGATGCCGGTGACCGTCCCCTTGCCTGCCAGGCTGATCGACCAAGCATCTGTGCCGCCGTTGATGACGACCTCCCGTTGGTACGGGATATTCGCCGCCTCGGCTACCTCAACGAGCTTGCGGGTCAATTTTTTCGGGACGTTGTTGCCGTGTCCGGTGCTTGGCGTCCAATCATAATAGACGAACGCCGGACCGCCTCCCAGCACAATATCGCTGACCTTCTCATCCATGCCCGGGGTTCCACCGGAGAACGTGACGTCGAGCGCAAGCGCTACATCAGGCTCAATCGCGAACGCCGCCGGACCCGCTCCCCGCAAGCCTACCTCCTCCTGCACAGAGGCAACCGCATAGACGGTTGGCACGATCTGTTTATCCGCCAACCGTTTCATCACTTCCACCAGAACCGCGCAGGCGGAGCGGTCATCGACCGATTTGCCCGTAAAAATTTTGCCCCCATTCAAAAACTGCCCGGGGCGATCGAACGTAATGTAATCGCCGACCTGTACACCGAGCGCCAGCGTTTCCGCCCGGCTGCCGGTACCCATATCGAGATACAGCTCTTCAATCGGAATCGACTGCTTCGCTTCCTCTGGCGTGACGATGTGAGCAGGTTTGCCGCCTGTCAGCCCTTTGATCGGCCCTTTCTCTGTCTGGATGACCAGGACCTGATTGAGCACCATGCGCGGGTCATGATAGCCCACCGGAAAAAACCAGACAAAGCCTTTGTCATCGATATGGCGCACGATGAAGCCGATCTCGTCCATATGGGCCGAGAGCATCAGCTTCAGCTCGGGGTGCGTCCCTTTTTTCACAAAAATCCGGTTGCCCAGCGCATCCGCATAATGCTCATCGACATAGGGAGCAATCTGCTCCGTCATGTAGGCGGCAACCCGTTCTTCATCGCCCGATACCCCGTGAATGGCATCGAGTTGAACCATAAGCTCTTTGAGTGATGGCATCTGTTTTGATCTCCTTGTGTCTTGTTTATTTCAGCTTGACGTTTTTCATGAACGCTTCCCAGTACCAGAGCGGCGTGATCGAGTAACCCTCGATGTTTTTGGTTTTGGTCAAAATTTGCTTCGGATGATCCAGCACAACCCAGACGGATTCGTCCGCGATGATTTTTTGCGCCTTGAGCATGAGCTCCGTCCGTTTGTCCGGATCGGTCATATGCGATTGCTCGTCCAGCAGCTTGTCAAGCTCCGGATTTTTGTAGTTGCCGAAATTCGAGCCGCCCTCACCCGTCGTGCCCGAATGGAATACAGGCATCAGGTTGCCGGATGGGTCTGGATAATCGGCGCCCCAGCTGTTCATCACGATGTCGTAATCACGTGCACCGCCGAACGCACGCGTGTTCAGTTCTTCACCTGTCACCTTCTCGATTTCCAGGTTGATGCCAAGCGGTTTCACAGCAGCTTGCAAGGCCAGCGCCATATCGAGCATCGGCGTCGAGCCGTCGGTCAAAATTTTGGCGCTAAAGCCGTTGGGCGCACTCGATTCAGCCAAAAGCTGCTTCGCCTTGTCCAAATTGTAGCTGTAGTCGGGCAACTCCTTGTAGGCCGCTTCCCACTTGTCCTTGCTAAACAGCCAGAGTGCCGGCGGGATCGGTACGGCTTTTGCCGGAATGCCGGAGTCCCGGATAATTTGGTCAAGCATTTTTTGCTTGTCCAGGGCGTAGTTGACCGCTTGTCTGACCTTCACATCATCAAACGGCTTGCGCTGAGTATTGATTGCGGCAAAATGGGTAAGGAAGCTGTCCACCATGTCGAGCTCCACGTTGTCCATCTTCTTGACCACATCGATCAGATCGAGCGGCAGACCGATCATCATGTTGATTTGCCCCGTCTTCAATCCCGTGATGCGGGTGGTACCCTCAGGAATAACCTTGTACACAAGCTTGTCGACATATGGCCCGCCCGATTTGTCCCAATAATTCGGGTTTTTCTCCAGAATGACCTCTGAACCGGTTTGCCAGCTGACATACTTGAATGGGCCCGTCCCCATGACACCACCGTCAGGTTTGCCGTAGTTGGCTTTGTTCGCTTCATAATGCTTCTTACTGATGACATATCCCCCGGTTGTCGCCGGAACGTACTGCCAGTTGGCATCCGGCTGGGATAGCGTCACTTTGACCGTCCAGTCGTCCACCTTCTCGATCTTGTCGACGTTTTCATACATCCAGCCTACATAGGAAGCTGTTTTCGGATCACGGATGCGCTCCATCGAAAACAGCACATCATCGATTGTCATCGGCGTGCCGTCCTGGAACGTCACATCCTTGCGCAAGTAGTACAGGTACGTTTTATCATCGGGAGACTCCCATTTTTCCGCCAAATTAGGAGCCAGCTTCGAGTCCTTGTCGAACTTCAGCAAGCCTTCGGTGATCTGGTTATCGACCAGACCGGTGACGAAATCATAGGAAAATGCCGGGTCCAACGACACGATATCCGATTCCATCGCCATCGTAACGGTACCGCCTGACTTTCCTCCCGTTGACGGAGTCTCGCTTGTAGTGCCGGCAGAGGATGCTGCTCCCCCGTTATCCGTACTGCCGGTTTGCCCACTGCTGCTGCAGCCTGCTACCAGCAATGCGGTCGCCAGAGTGAGCGTTGTTGCCAAACCACGAAACCGCATGAGAGATGTTTTTTTCATGATTGCCCCCATTATTGACAGATTTTTTTGTCTATTTACTATTCATTATAGAAAATAACTTGTCACGCACTATCGATTTCCTATCACGATATGTTCAATATTCGATCAATTTTCACTTCCATGAAAGGAATGATGCCGATACGAAAAAAACAGTGATCAATGAATCGCTCATTGATCACTGCTCTTCCTTTTTACTCTTCCGTCACCTTGACCAGCTGCTTGCCGGTGTTTTCCCCGGAAAAGAGACCGAGGAACGCTTTCGGCGTATTCTCAAATCCCTCGACGATGTTCTCGGCATATTTGATTTTGCCTTCCTTTAGCCACTGCGCCAGCTGAGTGATCCCTTCCTCGGCACGGGAAGCGTAATCCGCTACAATAAAGCCCTTCATCAAGGCGCTGTTGATCAGCAGCTGTGTCTGCATCCTCGGGCCGATATCCTTCTTCTCCAGATTATAGAGGGCGATTTGACCGCAAAGCGGGATACGTGCGCCTTTGTTGATCAAGGAGAGGACTGCATCGGATACTTCTCCCCCGACGTTGTCAAAATAGACGTCCACACCGTTCGGGCACGCTTCTGCCAGCTGCTGTTTCAGATTCGCAGTCTTGTAGGAGACCGCCGCATCAAAACCGAGCTCATCACGCAAAAAGCGCAGCTTCTCCTCAGACCCGGCAATCCCGACAACACGCGCTCCCTTGATCTTGGCGATCTGTCCGACCAGCATGCCGACAGCCCCCGCTGCCCCGGAGATGACCACGGTTTCCCCTTCTTTTGGCTGACCGATATCAAGCAGGCCAAAATAGGCGGTCAGGCCCGGCATCCCAAGTACGCCAAGCGCCGTAGTCACGGGCGCAACATCCGGGTTGATTTTTTTTACACGGTTGCTGTCCACTGCCGAGTAAAGCTGCCAGCCAAGATTGCCAAGCACCATATCGCCTGCTTCGTACTCAGGCGCTCGGGATTCGATCACTTCGCCGACAACGCCACCTGTGATCACTTCGTTCAGTGCATATGGGGGAACATACGATTTGGTGTCATTCATTCTGCCGCGCATGTAGGGATCAACGGAAATGTAGCGGGTTTTGATCAAAATCTGTCCTGCCTCCGGCTGCGGAATCGGAGCATCGACAAAAGAAAAATGCTCCTCCGTCGGCATTCCGACCGGACGCTTTACCAGCAAAATTTGGCGATTCTTTTTCGAAGTCATGCTTGTTCCTCCTCGTTGATCTGATGAATGCGAAACAACAGCTGCTGGAACTGGGTTAGCATCTGTACAAACTGTTCCTGAGGTACGCCGCTTTTGGCAAGCAGCGCTTCGGGGACGCAGTAGGCACGCTCCTTCAGCTCCAGTCCTTGTTTGGTCAAGCTGATACAAACAACCCGTTCGTCCTGCCTGGATCGTTGTCTTTCAATCAAACCGGCTGCTTCCATTCGCTTGAGCATTGGCGTCAGCGTTCCCGAGTCGAGATACAATCGTTCCCCCAGCTCCTTCACTGTGCACTCCCCATGCTCCCAGAGCACGAGCATGACCAAATACTGGGGATACGTCAGGCCGATTTCCTCAAGCAGCGGCCTGTACAGGCGACAAATTTCACGCGAGCAGGCGTAGATGGAAAAACAGAGCTGATTGTCCAGCCGAAGCAGGTTTTCTTTTTCCATCAGCGTTGGTCACCAGCCAGCAGCTTTTCAATATCGCCAGCCAATTCAGCCGGCTCCGTACGGGCGCCGTACTGCTTGACGACATTCCCCTCGCCATCCACAAGAAATTTCACGAAGTTCCATTCGATGTCTCCTCCGGTTTGCTTCACCAAATAATGATAGAGAGGATCGGCATGCTCCCCCTTCACGTCAATTTTGGCAAACAGCGGGAAGGTGACGTTGTAGTTCAATTCGCAGAAGGCTTGAATTTCTTCCGCAGTACCCGGCTCCTGGTTCATAAACTGGTTGCACGGGAAGCCCAGTACGACCAAGCCTTGATCCTTGTATTTTTCGTAAAGCTCCTGCAGCCCCTTGTAGTGCGGGGTCAGACCGCATTTGCTGGCGGTGTTGACGATCAGCAGCGTCTTCCCTTTGTAGTCAGCGAGCGATTGCTGCTTGTTGTCAATCGTTTTGACAGTAAATTGGTGAACGGACATCGGTAATGCCTCCTAAGATTCATTTTTTAAAATTTAATTGTGTGCAATTTAATTTGATAAATACAATTTACCTTTAAAGCTTTTCCATTGTCAAGTTACGATACTCTCATTGCTGATGCTCCATATAAATAAAGTGGTAGACTGATGGCCAGCTATTCAACTAACAGGCAGATTAGTTGAATTCAATGGTACAAATTGACACAATGAATTTTCTGGATTATATTCTATAAAACTATTATCTTCGCATCTTAAAGAAAGGAGTATTCATTCCATGAAGAAAAAAGCTTTAAAATCTATATCTCTTGGATACGGATACTCTACTGCTGTTTTTTTCTAGAATCCATTTTTACGGGAGAAGTGTGTCTAAAAATGGTTAGTGAAATATGGCGGAATACTTTGAAATGCGAGGTAAATTAAATGAAAAATGATCAGATAATTAGAAAAAACCCTGTAGGTATGGTTGGACCAGTAGGTAACTATACTCATATCACAAAAATTCCAAGAAATTCAGAGCTATACGTTACATCTGGTCAAATTGGAATAGATCAAAATGGTACGTTTCCTGATAATATGAACGAACAAATCAAGAATACATTTGACAATATAATAGCTGTATTAAACTCTGAGGATTTAACTTCTGAAAACATTATTAAAGTAAATATATGGGCTACCCAAAAGATTGATTGGGGTTATCTGGATGCAGAATGGGAGGGATTATTCGGAACTAATTATCCAGCAATGACGATAGGCTATATTTCTGAGTTAGGATTACCAGAAATAAAAATTGAAATTGAAATATGGGCAGCTAAAGTCTAAAACAACCATTTCATTCATACTCATGTAAAAGGTAAGAAATATTTCAATTTTGCGTTGAATTAACCATCAGAAAAAAGGCAGCTGAAAACTGGCTGCCTTTTTCCTGCTAATTGGCGGTTTAAGGCAACTGTTCGGCTACAGTTGTTTGTTCCGCTAACGGGTACGATAGCTCAAAAAACGAAGCCAGTCTAACACTTTATTTTCGTGTTTTGACTGGCTTTTTGTACGAAAGGATTGAGCAGTCTAATACTTAATTTTCTTTGAACAGCCGACACGCTTTTTTCACACAAGAAAAAAGCTATCTGCACCCGTCAGACAGCCTTCATGCTACAATCATTTTTCTGACTCACTCTGTTTCTCACCCATTTTCTTGCGGGTTTCGTTGTCAACCTGCTCCCGCAGCAAGGCCAACAACGGATGGAATTGCGCCAGCTCTTTTCCGTATTGCAAATTAAACCCATAATCAAAATCTGCCGGATTTTTCCCTTGATTATGCTGAATGATCGTCTCCATTTTGTCCAAGGCTTTGACCAGCCTGGCTTCTTTCGATTCTCCGCTGTTGTATTCAGCCCACAGCGCGAGCAGCTTTTGCCGGCTGTTGTCCGGAAGCAGGCTCGAAAGCCGTAGCAGCGCAGCTTCCTCCGTTTGCGCTTTCTCCTCCCGATTTACCGCAATCGTGGCGGAAACATCACCTTCAAACGCCTCACCCAGATCATGCACCAGCGACAGTTGTACGACCTTGTAAAAATCCAGTTTGGGAAAATAATCTTCCAGGATGAACGCGAACATCGCCAGGCGCCATGAATGCTCCGCGATGCTTTCGCGTTTTCCGCTGCTTGTCCATGCGGTCCGGCAGTTCTCTTTTAACCGTTCCAGTTCCCTCATGAAGGAAAGAAGCCGGGAACGCTCTGCCTCGGTTGGAAGCATCATCATGATTGATTCACTCCTTTTACCCATCTCATATACGTGAAAAAGCCCTCCCTGTCAGGAGAGCCAGCCAAGCATTCAGTTTACACGATACGTCCATGTTGCTTTCGTATATGCAACCCGAAATCCGCATCGTTGCAAATTCCGCATCGATACCCCGCCAAAGCTCGCTTGTGCAATCACGTATTTGCATCCAGCACTTCGGGATTCGCGCAACCGCTCCATCAGCAGCGCCATCTGCAACCCTTTTCCTCTG